>SXHM01000219.1 GCA_005773695.1 Bacteroidota bacterium | reverse complement strand
CCCTTGTAAATCAATAATTTGCAAGGGATTTTTCATTTTGGGAACATTTTAGGGAATGGTTTATTTGACTTGTGTTGAATTTTAAAAATTAATTGTCAAATTTTTTTAGTAAAGATAAGTAAACCATTTACTGTTTATCCAGTTCTGTGTAAACTTCTTCTTTCATTACTTTTTTTACGTTGCTGTTCTCCCTTCGGCTTGTGATTAGTTAGCTGAATTTTGAATTATGGATTTTTGCCAAAAAGGATAGTTTCTATAGTGACAATTAAAAAATTAATATGATAATTTACAATATAACAAAACAAGGCAAACTATTATCCAGATAGTTGATGAAACATTATTAATAGCTGAACTACAAAAGGCACTGTGTTTTGTTAATGAAATTGTGGTGTAATCTCCCCCTTTAATTTGATAGTTTTAAATTAGACATTTGAAGATTGAATGTCAAATTTTAAAACTAAAACAATAAACAAGAGTAGATTTAGTGAAACACAAATCATAGAATTCTAAAGGAGTATGAATCAGGTGCAGGAGCGATAGAACTCTGCCGTCAGCACGGTATTAACCGCAATACGCTCTAGAACTGGAAGAACAAGTATAGCGGAATGACCTCATCAGATTTAAAGAAGATGAAAGCATTAGAAGAAGAAAATGCAAAACTGAAAAAACTTTACGCCAACTTGAATTTAGAAAACAATGCGCTGAAAGATTTACTTCAAAAAAGTTCTGAAACCTGCCGATTAAAAGAGTTGCGCTGAAGTTATAAAACAAAGCTATGGCATAAGCATCCGGCAGGCGTGCAGGGTGGTAATGATAAGCCGTTCGTTGTTTTATTGTGAAGAAAAAGGAACAAACGATGATGCAGCAATTAATGAAGTGTTAAACAAATTTGCAGAGCTGAACCCAACGTATGAATTTTGGAAAATGTATACTACCATGCGCAGTAAAGTAGCCAGTTGGAACCATTAAAAAGTATAACGCATTTATACCGATTCGAATATGAATATCAGAAGAAAAATGAAAAGAAGATTGACTGAATGGGTTAAACAATCCATAATGTTCCGTAACAACCTAACCAGATCTGGATCCTTGATTTTATGACTGACACCATGAATAATGAAAGAAAGTTCCGCACATTAAACATCATAAATGATTATAACCGCTAAACTTTAACTATGTTGAGCGATGTCTCCCTCTCTTCAGTAAGAGTAGTAAATGAATTAGAACTTCTATGCTGAGAACATGGAAAACCGGAACAAATCAGAATCGACAACGGACCAGAATTTATCTCTGCCACTTTGAGAACTGGTGTAATAAGAACAATGTAGAACACATTTTATCCAACCCGGAAAACCAACGCAAAACGCTTTTATTGATTGCTTGAACGGAAGTTACAGAAGAGATATTTTAAATGCTTATATTTTTTCCTAATTTATCCGAAGTAAGAATAATGACCAATTAATGGATGGATAATTATAACTCAGAACACCCTCGCGATTCTTTGGGTAATTTATCACGAAAACAGTTTTTGCTCAAACACCAACCTGAGCAATGACCAAATTTTAATTGTCCTAAATATGGGGAAGCTTACAGTCTGAATTTTGATACTTACTTTGAATGTAAGGTGTTCAAGAAATGTAATTAAGCTTTACTGAATTACTATTCGAGCAGTATCAGCCAAAGCTTCGTTGCCTTCTGCATCAACACATTTTGTAATCAGATAATAATTGCTCTTGTAAATAGTGTCGGGTATTATCAGTTCCCTGCTTATGGTGTATTGTTTACCTGTAATGGCATCAACCATTACAAATTTCCATGCAGGTAGTGAGTCAGCAATTTCGGTAAAATTGTTTTTCATCTCCAGTCGGTATTGGCTAAGTTCTTCGTTATCACTGAATGCAGCGCTGAACTGAATAGTGTCGTTGATGAAAAATGTATCGGCATCAGCGGGAGAAATCAGTTCAGCAGTAGGTTTAATAGTATCGGTTTCGCTGCATGAAATTAGCAGAATTGCCAATGAAAAAAGAAACAGAAATAGCTTAGCCATTAAATGCAAAGGTCTAAAAAATAGCCGCGAATTACACCGATTAGCACAAATGAATTATTGATAATCAGTGTAATTCGTGGCTAAAATATTACATAATTTCAGTTACAAACGTAACATCCACATCCGTTTCGCCCGGTGCTTCAGTTCCGTTTTTAATTTCCGGTTGGTGCTTTAGAATAACCTGTGTTGTTCCGTTAGAAGCAGAACCTGTTACCCACTTGGTGCTTAATCCAACAGGTAAAGGTGGTGAGTTGGTATCTAAATCTTCATAAGTAATTGAAAGGGTTGCGCTAACAGCATGAAAAAAGAAATGGTGGTCGTTGGCTTCTTCCAGTACTTCGTCTGAAATATTTTCGGCAGGTGTTTTACTTTCATCGAGCAAAGTAATTTCGGTGAAATAGGTTTTGTCAGCTTCCAGCCTGATGGTGTCAAATTGGGTTGGAGCATTACCGCCATCACCATCTGTATCGCGAAAAGTTGCGGTAATTACATTGGAAGTATTTGCGCTGTCGGTAAACGTAAGCGTTAGCGTTGTAATTAATTCTTCCTCATTTACAGGAGGTGGATTTTCTTCGCCACAAGCAGTAATTAATGTTGAAATAATAAGAAGTGCGAATAGCAATTCGGTAATTGATTTAGTTGTTTTCATTGAGTTTGTTTTTTAGTTTTTTAAAATGAATAATTTAGTCTGATTGAAATGTTAATTCCCGCTTCGTCCGAGAAATAGCGGAAACGGTTGAGGTAATCACGGTAAACCCTATTCAACAGGTTGTTTATTCCGGCACCCACACTCAGTTTTTGTTTGCCCATTGGAAATTCAGTTCCTGCATCCATCCCTAAAAGCGTGTAGCCTTCGGGTGGAGCAACATAATCGCTGTTGGCAGGCACACGCCATTGCTTCAATACATTCAACATGGTAAATGCAAGGTATGTTTCTTTCACCTTTTTTCCCTCTGTAAATTTATATTTCAGTGTGTTTTCAAAACGGTCGGCAGGCATCATCACCAGATATTCGTCAATAGAAATATTTCTTGCCCGAAGAATTGAACCTTTTGAAATCAGGTGCAAGCCTTTAAAAATATTCCAGTCGAAGCCTGCGTCCACACCTTTAAAAGTGGAATTGGTCTGTTTGTAATGAAAAGTTGGAAAAGCACCTTTAATGGTAAGTGTTGCAGGCTGCACAGGCGCGAGGTAAATAAAATCACTGATGTAATTGTAATAAGCACTCAATTCACCACTGAACTTTTTTGTTTTCTCCAGATTTAATGAAGCAGTGAAATTGTAAGCTCGCTCCTGTTTTAATGTTCTGTCACCTACCTCAACCGATGCTGCCCCATGATGCAATCCATCGCTGAATAATTCATTTACCGCAGGAGGTCGCCATGCAGTTGCAGCATTCAGTTTGAAATCAAGTTTTGAAGTAATCCTGTAAACACCGCCAACGGAAGCAGCATAATTACTGAACTTAAATTCAGTCGTAATAATTTCATTATTTTCCCACTTGTAAACTTTCAGCCATTTGTAGTCATAACGCACACCTGCTTCGAGTTGCACTTTCTCCCCATCTCTTCGTGCCACAGCATAAACTCCCGAGCCGTAATTTCTGAAATTAGGAATAAAAAATCTGCCTTCGTATTGGTTACCTTGTGTAATTCCATTCACCCCGATACTTAGAGAAATATCTTTTCCGAAATATTTATCCCAGCTTAAATCGGTGGTATAGGTATTGATCTTGAAAAGCAGCGCAGGCTTGTTAAGTCTGGCAAGCGAATCGTTAAGCGGAGCATCTTTGTCAAACTCTGAACGCACGTTGTTTTGTCGCGCAAATACAAATCTGAAATAACCTGAATTACCTGCATTAACATAAGCAGATGCTTTTACAAGGTCGTGCGTAATTTGTTGCGATGGGCGATCTATTTTGTAAGTAAAATCAGCCGTCTCAAGCGGTACAGGGCTTTCAAAGGCAACTTGTAAATCCGTAAGATTACCAATGTGCGAAGCCGAAAAAATACCAAGTTTAGTGTTGAAGCGACTGTAGAAAATAGTTGCGCCCCATTTACCAGTCTTGTAATTAGCTTCAGTTGAAAAGTTTAGCTCATTTACGCCTGTATTTTTCATGTAATAGATGGGCGTTCTTGTGTTGCCTGCCATTTTTCCTGAACTCTGAAGCCTCCAACTCAAAGCAGGAAGTTTTTTTAACCTTCCTTCCAGAATTGCAGAAAGCACACCTTGCCTCCCGTTTGTAAATCCTACAACATTAACCTGACCGCCAATACCTGTGCTATCTCTGATGGACGAAGGATCCACCATGATTACTCCGCCAATAGCATCTGAACCATATTTCAGGAGATTGGCACCTTTTACCACAATCAGTGAGCCTGCAACAAACGGGTCAATTTCGGGAGCGTGTTCGCTTCCCCACTGTTGTCCCTCTTGTCTTACTCCGTTGTTAAGAATAAGAACGCGGTTGCTGTGCATACCATGAATAATGGGCTTTGAAACCGAAGTTCCCGTTTGTAAAGAGTTTACACCTGTTATACTTTTCAATGCTTCGCCTAAGGTTTTACCTCTTGCTGCTTCTAGGTCTTTTCCTTTTATTAACCCAATGCTTTGGGGTGGAACAATAAATTTTGGCTTAAGAACTTCAACTGAAACTACTGCTTCTTTTAAAAGTTCAGAATGATGCTCAGGAAAAAAATCCTGAAGCGTATTGCCGCTGATAGTTACTTTCTTCTCTACATTCTCGCAACCCAAGTGCGAACAGATTATAGTATATGTTCCATCACATAAATTAGGGATTGTGAAATTACCCATGTTGTCTGAACTCGCTCCAGTTTGTAATTCTTTAATATAGATATTAGCGAAAGGCAGCGGTTGTTGGTCATGTTCGTCAATTACTTTTCCCGATAAGGTTGATGAGCATTGTGCAGCAACACCGATGGTTGCAGCCAAATACATAAGCACACACAAAATAAAATAACGGAATAGCATCCGATAACAATTAGAGAAAATAATTCAGAAAGCATCTCGATTATTCTTGATAGCTATCGAGAATAATCTGCAAGGGAAAAAAGGCTAAGCAGCAGGAGGTGCACGCAGGGAAGAAAGCCCGATGTGTGGGGCGAAAAAAATCTCGGTAACCTGTTGAATTAGTTCAGTACCAATTTCTAAAATTGGAACTGTAAAAAAGTTAAGTGATAGGAAATATAGCGGAACATTGAAATTTAAAATTTCGCAGTGTTGATGCTGGCTTTCCAGTAAAGGTAAATCGTTTACGTTGTTTTCTAGTGTGTGAACAGTATCAGTGTG
>SXHM01000218.1 GCA_005773695.1 Bacteroidota bacterium | reverse complement strand
GAACAAACCAATAAATGTCGGCTCGTTTGGGTTGCTTTTGCATAATGGAATAAATCACCTTTGCTTCAATCTCGCTTTTATTATCGGCACTGGTTAAATAAACCAAGTGAGTTGCAAACTTAGGAACACTCAGATCTTTGCTAAGGCCGGCAAGTAGAGTAAGGTAGTCATTCAGGTGAACAAATTCAACAAACGAGTTCTTTATTTTGCGAGCTAGAAACCAAGCAAGCATAACGGTAACAAATACAATGGCTATGAGAAGAGTAACCCATCCACCATGAGCAAGCTTGTTGAGATTTGCAATTAGGAATGAACATTCAATGGTTAAATATAGAATAAAAACAGTAAAAACAAAAATGAGATTCCATCTCTTCATTATCATATAGAAAACAAGTAAAATAGTACTCATTAAAAAAGTAATTACAATGGCCAGACCATATGCTGCTTCCATTTCAGAAGATTCTTTAAAATATAAAACAATAGCTATACACCCTGCAAATAAAATCCAGTTTACAGAAGGAATATAAATCTGTCCTTTCAGGTCAGTAGGAAATTTCACTTTTACCTTGGGCCAGAAGTTAAGCCGTATAGCTTCGTTAATAAGTGTAAAAGAACCGCTTATCATTGCCTGACTGGCAATAACAGCAGCAAAAGTGGCAATAATTACTCCTATTACTAAAAACCAGGAAGGCATTATAGAATAGAAGGGATTAGTATCAGCCAAATTAGTACCTTCATTATTAAGCAACCACGCTCCCTGACCAAAATAGTTAAGCAAAAGTGTTGTTTTAACAAATATCCATGAAGTGCGAATATTATTTCTACCACAATGCCCCATATCAGAGTATAATGCTTCAGCTCCTGTTGTGCAAAGGAAAACGGCCCCTAGAATCCAAAATCCTCCGGGATGTAAAACAAGAAGCTTATAACCATAAACCGGGTTAATTGCTTTAAAAACCCAAACATTTTCAACAATCTGGTTTACACCTAAAGTAGCCAACATGGTAAACCAAACCAACATTACAGGACCAAAAAATTTGCCTACAAACTTGGTTCCGAATTGTTGAATAATAAAAAGTGTGGCAAGAATAAAAATAACAATAGGAATGGTAGGTATGTCTTCGTTAAGCACTCTGAGGCCTTCCACTGCTGAAGCAACTGAAATAGGAGGGGTAATCATTCCATCAGCAAGAAGAGTACTTGCTCCGATGATTGCAGGAATATAAAGCCACTTTATTTTTATCCTTCTTACAAGTGCAAACAAAGTGAAAATACCGCCCTCGCCTTTATTATCTGCCTTAAGGACTATGATAATATACTTTATAGTAGTTTGCAGAGTAAGAGTCCAGAAAATACAGGAAAGTCCCCCAAGAACAACTTCGCTGGTAATAATATTTCCCTCTCCTATAATGGCTTTCATTACATACAAAGGAGAGGTTCCAATGTCACCGAAGATAATACCGAGTGTTATCAGTAATCCGCCTGCACTGATTGCATTATTGTGCCGTGATGACATGTTTATGATTTGAAAAGCGGTGCAAAAGTATGTATTTAAGAAACCGCATCAACAAGATTTTTATTTTTAAGACGCTTGATATAATAAACAGAAATAGAAACAGCTCCAGCTATAAAGCCAATCCCTGCAAAATCTTTATACTGCAGGTAATCAAAAAATTCGCAGCACATCCAGAATGCGTTTGCCATAATCCAGCATAAGATGGCAAGGTTTACAAAAAACTCTTCGTCCCTGCGGGTGCGCCATGCGAGCAGGGCAGCAACAAAAATGGTGGGAATAATCATTATTACGCCCATGTTTTTCCATTCCATCATCCAGCAGGTGTCTTTCAAGAGCCAGAGAGGAATGTGAATGTTTTCGTATTTGCGGAGTGGATATATCATTTGTAAATTTTTGCTCAAAGATAATGAGGCTTTCAATTTCAATGTAATTATTACCTTAGCTGAATTATTACTAATATTTAAACCAAAAAACTATGAAAAAAATTTTACAAATAACTATTTCAGTTATTGCACTTACTGCAACGTCCGGTGCATTTGCACAGCAACGCTATTGGGACGAAATTTTTACTGATGTTGATGTTGCTGAATCTATTCAATATGGCAGTAACTATTCGGTTATAACAGGGTCTCCGGCACTTCAAAACCTTGTGATGGATGTTTACACTCCTTCGGGCGATAATGAAACTAACCGTCCTTTGGTAATTTATTTGCACACAGGAAGCTTTCTTCCTTATCCGAATAACGGCACCTGTTCAGGAACACGCAAAGACAGTGCAGTAGTTGAAATGTGTACCCGCTTTGCAAAAAGAGGTTATGTTGCTGCAGCTATTTCTTACCGCTTGGGCTGGAACCCGGTAAGTGGTGATCAGGATGTGCGCACATCAACACTTATCAATGCAGTTTACCGTGGATTGCAAGATGCACACAACGCAGCTCGCTTTTTCCGTTATGATGCAGATACACTTCTCAACACTTACGGAATTGACCCCGACAAAATTATTATTGGCGGGCAAGGTTCAGGTGGGTACTTAGCAAATGCGTACTCAACATTAAACGATACTACTGAAATTTACTTAGACAAATTTACTAACGCAACTACTGGTGTTCCTTACATCAATATTTCTTATTCAGGCGACTTTGAAGGTTTTGGAAATGGTCCTTTGAATCAGGAAAACCTTCCTGGTATCAGTTCTGAGGCGCAATTCATTTTTAACATGGGTGGCGCGTTGGGCGACTCAACCTGGTTAGAAGGCAATGAGCCTCCTATGGTAGCTTTCCACGTACCCAACGATCCGTTTGCTCCTTATGGTTTCGGGTCGGTAATTGTGCCTACTACCGGAGATTTTGTAGTAGAAGTAAGTGGTTCTTATGAGGCTATCCGCCTTGCAAACGATTCAAGCAATCAAGATGTTTTTGATAATGTATTGTTTGATGACCCCTATACTGCAAGAGCAATCGCAGCTCTAAACCCCTCAAATACTGCTACCAACCTGAATGGTTTACCCGTAAGCCAACTGCAAGGATTATTTCCGTTCGTTCGCCCATCTGCTGAAAGCGCTCCATGGGAATGGTGGGATCCAACTTGCCCAAGCAACTCCAACAGTTTACTAACCAATCCGGATATGAGCAAAGCAAAAGCGTTGGCTTATATTGACAGTATTCAGGGTTACCTTGCACCGCGTATTATTTGCGCACTGCAACTCGGAGGCTGCCAATACACTGGTGTTGAAGAAAACAATGCACAAGAAAGAGTATTGGTATACCCTAACCCTGCTTCCGGAATTTTTACCGTTTCAGGTTTTGAAAACGGGAACAACATTCGTGCTGTTCGCATGTTTGATTTGGCAGGACGCACGCTTATCAATGAGTTTAACATGAATACTTCAAAACTATCAATTGACGGAAATGCCTATGCTTCGGGCGTATATTTCCTGAATATTGACTTGGATAAAGGTTCGGTTTCAACTAAAGTTGTTATTGAATAATTAAATTGAATTAAACATCTAAAAAAGCCTCACCGTAAATCGAGTGAGGCTTTTTTATTAAGGTATCATTCAGTTTTACTGAAACTATTGAAATTGAATTTCAATGTAATTATTACCTTCGCAGCATTAACCTTTAAACATTAAACTAAAAAAACATGAAAAAACATTTACACGTGTCGGCTTTATTACTAATGCTGACAACTGCATTTTACTCTTTCGGGCAGCAACGTTACCTGGATGAAGTATTTACCGATGTTCAGGTAACACCTGATGTAATTTACGGGGCAAACTATTCAACCTTATCTGGCTTGCCAACTCTTACCGACCTTAAAATGGATGTTTACCAACCTGCAAACGATGATGCAACTGTTTGCCGTCCTGTTGCAATTATTCTTCATACCGGAAGTTTTTTACCTCCTCCGGTAAACGGACAATGCACGGGAACCCGCAAAGACAGTGTAATTAAAGAAACATGTATACGTTTTGCTAAAAGAGGATATGTAGCTGCTGCGGTTTCATACCGTCAGGGTTGGAATGCAGTAAGCAGTGATCAGGACACACGCACCAGCACTTTAATTCAAGCTGTATACCGTGCAGTTATAGATGCAAAAACAGCAGTACGTTATTTCCGCAACGATGCTAATACCATGGGCTATTGGAATAGCGATCCCAATAAAGTAATAGTTGGCGGATATGGATCAGGAGGTTATGTTGCCCTGGCCTATGGATCACTTAATAAGCCTAGCGAAATTTTGCTTGATAAATTTCAATTTGCATCAACAGGATTGCCTTATGTTGATACTTTGATTTACGGAAATTTCGATGGTTTTGGAGGAACAATTCCAAATAACGTTGACAATTATCCCGGCATAAGCTCAGAAGCTCAGTTGATTTTTAACATGGGAGGAGCATTAGGTGATTCATCATGGATGGAGGCAGGAGAAGCACCTGTTTTAGGCTTCCATTGCCCAAGCGATCCATTTGCTCCTTATGGTTTCGGACAAGTAATTGTACCTACTACAGGAGATTTTGTGGTAGAAGTTAGCGGTTCTTATGATGCTGTGCGTAGAGCAAACATGCTTGGAAACAATGACGTTTTTATTAATGCAAATTTAAATGATGCTTATACACAACGTGCAAACGAGGTGAATGATGGATTTGAGGGATTATTTCCATTTGTAGTTCCGGGTCAGCAAGCCGGTCCTTGGGATTGGTGGGATACAACCTGTGTTCGTCATGCAAACGGTTTATTGACCAATCCTGACATGAGTGAAACAAAAGCAAAAAGCTATATTGACAGTATCATGGGTTATCTTGCTCCTCGCTCTTATGCAGTTTTATCTCCATTGGGAAGTTGCAACTTCTCAGCTGTAGAAGAAACGAATACTAAGGAAGTAACTGTTTTCCCTAACCCTGCTGATGGAACATTTACCATCAGTGGTGCAGTTACAGGAAACAACATCCGCAATATCCGCATGGTTGATGTTGCAGGCAGAACCATTTTTGCTTACGGAAATCTTAACCTTAATAAAGTTAATATTGACGGCACTAAATACGCTCCCGGTATTTATATGGTTAATATTGATTTTGAAAAAGGTTCGGCTACTACTAAGGTTGTGATTAAGTAAACTTAATTGTATTTAAATAAAAAAGTCCCGCATTTCTGCGGGACTTTTTTATTTGCAGTTTATTAATAACCAAGACTGGGACTGAGCCAACGCTCTGCCTCATCAAAGGTCATTCCTTTGCGCTTTGCATAATCTTCAACCTGATCTTTTATAATTTTTCCAAGCCCGAAGTATTTGCTTTCAGGATGCGCAAAATACAACCCGCTGACAGCAGCTGTTGGATACATCGCAAAACTTTCTGTCAACTTTATTCCTGCATTTTTTTCTGCATCAAGCAAATTAAAAATAATTGGCTTCTCTGTATGGTCTGGGCATGCAGGATATCCGGCAGCAGGACGAATACCGCGATATTTTTCTGAAATCAAATCTTCATTGCTCAACGTTTCACTTTTATCATAAGCCCAAAATTCTTTTCTCACACGCTCGTGCATGCGCTCTGCAAAAGCCTCTGCAAGTCGGTCAGCAAGTGCTTTCAGCATAATGCTGTTATAATCGTCATGATCTTTTTCAAATTTCTCAATCCATTTTTCAATTCCGATTCCGGCTGTAACTGCAAACGCTCCAATGTAATCTTGTAATCCACTTTCTTTAGGAGCAATAAAATCTGCAAGCGCAATATTCGGAGCTGCTGCTGTTTTTTTAGTTTGCTGACGAAGTGAATGAAGAACAGTGCCGTTTTCCAATTCAATGTCATCTCCAATTGAATTAGCAGCCCAGAAACCGATAACAGCATTTGCTGAAATCCATTTTTCTTCAACTACTTTTTTCAAAAGTGCTTGAGCATCCTTATAAAGTTTTTTTGCTTCTGCACCAACAATTTCATCTTCCAATATTTTCGGAAAGCGACCAGCCAATTCCCATGTCTGGAAAAATGGAGTCCAATCTATGTAAGGAACCAATTCTTCTAACGGATAATTCTCAAATGATTTTATTCCCGTAAATTTTGGTTTCGCAATTTCTTCCGCTTTCCACTCAATTTTGAATTTATTTTTTCTCGCGTCTTCAATTGAAATAAATTCTTTTGCAGATTGTGATTTGCCGTGATGCTCGCGCAACACTTCATATTCGTTTTTAATCGCAAGCGAATAAATCTTTTCCTGCTCAGGACTAAGCAAACTCCCAACCACAGGAACTGAGCGACTTGCATCCAAAACATGCACAGTGTTTCCGCTATAATGCGGTTGAACTTTTACCGCAGTATGCACACGCGAAGTTGTTGCGCCACCAATCAGCAAAGGAATTTTAAAACCTTGCCGCTCCATTTCTTTTGCCACAAAAACCATTTCATCCAGTGATGGAGTAATTAATCCGCTCAGTCCAATTACATCTACTTTTTCACGAATAGCAGTTTCAAGAATCTTCTCACATGGAACCATTACGCCCATGTCAATCACTTCATAGTTATTACAACCTAAGACTACGCCTACGATATTTTTTCCTATGTCATGAACATCGCCTTTTACTGTTGCCATCAATACTTTTCCGGCAGAAGAACTTGCACCTTGTTGTTTTTCTGCATCCATAAACGGAAGTAAATAGGCTACTGCTTTTTTCATTACACGTGCGCTTTTTACTACTTGTGGTAAAAACATTTTTCCTGCACCGAATAAATCACCTACCACATTCATTCCATCCATCAGCGGTCCCTCAATAATGTGCAACGGCTTCGGATATTTCTGACGCGCCTCTTCTATGTCAACATCAATAAATTCAACTATTCCTTTTACCAATGAATGTTTCAATCGTTCTTCAACCGTAGTGTTTCTCCAGGCATCATCTCTTACCTGAACTTTGCCTTTTGCTTTGATTGTTTCGGCATATTCAACAAGTCGTTCCGTTGCATCTGCTCTGCGATTCAATAAAACATCTTCAACCCGTTCCAATAAATCTTTAGGGATGCTTTCATACACTTCTAATTGTCCGGCATTCACAATTCCCATGTCTAATCCTGCTTTGATAGCATGATATAAAAACGCGGAGTGCATTGCCTCACGCACCAAATCATTCCCACGAAATGAAAAAGAAATATTGCTTACACCACCGCTCACTTTCGCTCCGGGCAAATGTTCTTTTATCCATTTAGTAGCACGGATAAAGTCAACAGCATAATTATTATGCTCTTCAATTCCGGTTGCAACAGTTAGAATGTTCGGGTCAAAAATTATATTCTCAGGTGCGAAGCCAACTTTTTCTGTAAGTATTTTATAAGCCCGTTCGCAAACCGAAATTCTTTTTTCATACGAGTCGGCTTGTCCCACCTCATCAAATGCCATTACAATTACAGCCGCTCCGTAGCGTTTAACCTTTTTAGCAACCGCAATAAATTTCTCTTCCCCTTCTTTCAGTGAAATAGAATTCACGACTGATTTTCCCTGAACACATTTCAACCCGGCTTCAATAACACTCCATTTACTGCTGTCAATCATAATCGGCAACTTGGCAATATCAGGCTCCGATGCAATCAGATTTAAAAATGTTGTCATCGCTTTTTCGCTATCCAGCATTCCTTCATCCATGTTAACATCAATCATCTGTGCACCGCCTTCTACCTGACTACGAGCAACAACAAGTGCATCTTCGTATTTTCCATCAATAATCAGTTTTGCAAATTTGCGTGAGCCGGTTACGTTGGTTCGTTCTCCCACATTTACGAAATTACTTTCCTTGAAAATGGTTAGTGGTTCTAACCCGCTATAGCGCGGAAGCGCCTCAATATGCGGTTTCTGGCGCGGAGGATATTCCGCAGCAACTTTTGCAATCGCACGGATATGGTCAGGTGTTGTTCCGCAACAGCCCCCCACAATATTTACAAAATTATTTTTCAGCCAATCTTCAATCTGCGCTGCTGTTTCATCTGGGGTTTCATCGTATTCGCCAAAAGCATTGGGCAAACCCGCATTGGGATATGCACTTACTCTGAATGTTGCATTCTTTGCCAACGTTTGAATATGCGGACGCAATTGTTTTGCACCCAACGCACAGTTAAAACCAATACTCAACAAAGGAATATGCGAGACTGAGTTTAAGAATGCTTCAACCGTTTGTCCTGATAATGTTCTGCCACTGCCATCGGTAATTGTTCCTGAAACCATAACGGGAAGTTTCTTTCCGATGGTTTCAAAGTATTGATCAACAGCATAGAGTGCGGCTTTGCAATTAAGTGTATCAAAAACGGTTTCAATCAGAAGCATATCAACACCACCATCAATCAATCCACGAACCTGTTCCGTGTATGCATTTACCAATTCATCAAATGTGATGGCACGGAAACCCGGGTCATTCACATTAGGTGACATAGATGCGGTGCGGTTAGTCGGACCCATAGCACCAGCAACAAAACGTGGCCTCTCAGGATTTTTTTTTGTAAATTCATCTGCAACTTCACGCGCAATTTTCGCGCTCTGGAAATTGATATCGTAAACTGCACCTTCTAATTTATAATCTGCCTGAGCAATCCATGTTCCGGAAAAAGTATTGGTTTCAGCAATATCAGCGCCAGCTTCAAAATATTCAGCATGAATAGCTTTTATAATATCAGGGCGAGTGATGGAAAGCAAATCATTATTTCCTTTTAATAAGAGAGCGTGATTATTAAATCTTGCTCCACGAAAATCTTCCTCCGAAAGATTATAACGCTGAATCATGGTGCCCATCGCACCGTCCAGTACTAAAATTCGCTTTTCTAATTCTTTATAAATATCTGCCATAGTTGTAAAAATCAGTTTTTTATCCTGTTGATATGCCTTCCATTACAACACAAAACAAAAAAACCCTCTGTTAAGCAGAAGGGTTAGACATAAATTTTTTAAAACCTGATTCTGCTTATCTATCATCCGCCTCAGGTGGATGAAGGAGTTGGCACCCTTGCCCTTTCGGAGCGGGTTGCCAAGACGTCAAAGGGCCTTTCCCTCAGTCTTTCTTGATAAGTAATGTTAAAGAACTGGCGCAAAGATAAGCACCGAAACTGAAAAAACGAATTATTATTTCTTAGCACACTTTACCAAAGTGTGGCAAACGCCTACCTGATTGGTTTCTTCCTCCACTTTCAGTCCTGCTTTTTCAATCAGTTTCAGGAACGTTTCTGAGTAATACATCTGGCTATTGCCGTTTGCCATTGCGGTGAAATAAATGGAAGTCATTTGCAGTGAAAATGCAGAAGCACGGAAACGCTGCCTGTCCCAAAACGGTTCAAGAATATAAACATATGAATTACCTTCTATGGCTTCATTGCAACGTTTCAGAATAGATATAATTTCTGCATCTGAGAAACAATCAAGAAACTGGCTCATCCAAATGGCATCATAGCCTTTCGGGAATTTCTTTGTGTCATCTAATGCATTGGTTTCGTGAAACGAAATCCTGTCGGACAGGCCTAACTTTTCAACATTGGCCTTTGCCATTTCCAACTGTCCGGGTAAATCCATGATAGTTACATGCACATCGGGGTTGAACTGTACACATTGAATGGCAAATTTTCCTGTGTTTCCGCCAATATCCAGAAGTTGTTTGGGTTTGTCTTTAAAAACCAACGGCAATACCGCAGGAAAAGCATCATCTGAATAATAATGGTCGAAGTTGAACCAGCTTTTCTGAACAGGTTGGGGCAATTTTGACAAGGCTTCGTAAATAGTTGACCATGAACCGAAAACTTTCAATCCTTCAGGCTTACCGGTTTCAATTGCCTTATCCAGATCAAACAAACCTTTGTAACAAACATCATGGGTGAAATCCATGTTGGCTTTGGTCAATCCATCATTAAGAACAAAAAAACCTGTTTTAGAAAGAGTAAATTTCCCATCTTTCAACAGCACCAAACCTATTCCCAATCCGCCTTCCAGCAAAACGCGAACACCGTAAAGCGGTAGTTTTGATTTTTCAACCACTTCTTCCAATGTATAACCTTCGTTTCTGCTTTCTTCTACGATAGTCAGTATTCCCGTATCGCGCAGTACTTTCGCAGTCTGAAAAACAAATGGCGCAAACGCTATCCATTGTGCATCTTCTTTGGCCTGCAGTGCCTTCTTCGTTTCAGTTCCAAAAAAATCCATCGTCATTATTTGTGGCGCAAAATAGGAAATAAATCAAGATTAATTCTTTTGTTTTATCTAATCAGCCTTATTCAAAGGCAAGCAGTTAAATCCCTACCTTTGCCCTATGCCTGAAATAGCTGAAAAGAAAGACATACGCGCAGTTTCGCTGGAAGAAATCAAAACCTTTTTGTCAGAAAAAGGTGAAAAACCATTCCGTACCAAACAGATTTATGAGTGGTTGTGGCAAAAATCGGTTCGGTCTTTTGATGATATGAGCAACCTTTCCATTCCCTTGCGCGAATTGCTGAAAGAAAACTTTGAAATCAATGCTGCAGCCATTGATTTTATGCAGGTGAGTAACGACCGCACCATTAAAACTGCTTTCAAATTATTTGACGGAAAAGTGGTAGAAGGTGTTTTAATCCCAACCACTTCACGCATGACAGCATGTATTTCTTCTCAGGTGGGCTGCAGCTTAACGTGTAAATTTTGCGCCACAGGAAAATTAGAACGCCTGCGCAACCTGAATGCCGATGAAATTTATGATCAGGTAGCACAGCTAAGAAATCTTGCGATTGATAAATATGAAATTCCGCTTTCCAACATTGTCTATATGGGAATGGGTGAACCTTTACTTAACTACGCAAATGTTTTGAAATCCATTGAGCGTATTACATCACCTGACGGACTGAATATTTCTCCACAACGCATTACCGTTTCTACGGCCGGGATTGCTAAAATGATTATGAAACTGGCAGATGATGATGTGAAGTTTAATCTTGCACTTTCGCTGCACGCAGCTAATGATGAAAAGCGCAGTCAGATTATGCCTATTAATGACAGCAATTCACTGGAAGCATTAGCAGAAGCATTGCAATACTTTTACGAAAAAACAGGAATCCGACCTACTTTTGAATACATCATTTTCAAAAATTTTAACGACAAGGTTGAAGATGCACGTGAATTAGCCGAGTTCTGCAAACATGTTCCCTGTAAAGTGAATGTGATTGAATACAATGCCATTGAAGACGGTGAATTTCAAAAAGCTGATGATAAAAACATAAAAGAGTTCTGCAACTACCTCGAGAACCGCAATATTATTGTGAATGTGCGCAGAAGCCGTGGCAAAGACATTGATGCTGCTTGCGGACAACTGGCAAACAAAAAAGAAAATAAAACTGTATAATTGGCGTTATATTATTGTGCTCGCAAAGGCACAAAGAACGTAAAGTGCTTAATTAAATGAACGGGCTAAAAAAAATATCAATTCTCCTGTTAGTGCTGGTTATAACATCATCCTGCTCGCGTAAGCGTGCACCAAGCAAAGGATGTGATTGTCCGGGTGGGCATGGGATGCTGAAAGAGAAAAACACCTCTGAACCTACTGCTGCCATATACCTTAAAAGTGGTAGCAAACCCTCCTGATATTTGGGTATTTTCGCGCTTTTTACAATGAAACTCTCCGAACTTAAACCGGGCCAAACGGCCATTATTAAAGACTTCAGTGATGATGACTTATCGCTGCGATTTTTAGAAATGGGCTGCGTTCCCGGTGAAGAAATTTTATTGGAGCGCATTGCTCCCTTGGGAGACCCGATAGCTATCCGCGTTTCGGGGTATTCATTGTGTCTGCGGTTTTCAGAAGCTGAGAGTATTTTAATTTCTACAACAGAACGTAACTAAAGTGGCTGCAGAGAAAACCCTGAAAGTTGCCCTTGCCGGAAATCCCAACAGCGGAAAAAGCACGCTGTTCAATATTCTTACGGGGCTTAACCAAAAGATCGGAAATTTTCCGGGGGTTACGGTTGACAAGAAATCTGGTTTTGCGAAGATTAAAGGAACAACAATTGAGTTTATTGATTTTCCGGGTTCGTATAGCCTGAATGCACTTTCGGAAGATGAAAAAGTTTTGCCCGATGTACTGTACGATAAAAATAATCCGGTGCATCCCGATGTAGTTTTGTATGTGGCTGATGCCACTAACCTGAGGCGTAGTTTGTTTTTGTGCACGCAAATTATGGACACCGGAATTCCTGTAATTCTGGTGTTGAACATGATTGACTTGCTCGAGAAAAGCGATGAAACAATTGATGTTGCCATACTTGCTGAAGAATTGGGGATAAAAGTTTTTGCCATTACCGCCCGCGATGCAAAAGGAATTGAAGAACTGAAGCTTTCATTGACTGAGCAGCTGGAAGTTCCTAAGAGAAAAATTCTCAGCGAAGAAATTAACGAAACCGATAAAACTAAAAAACAACGCACCGAAACTATTCAACGTTATAAGGTGATTGGCGAGGTTCTTAAAAGGTCGGTAAGCAAAAAAGAAAGTGGATTGGGTTCATCTGTCACAAAAAAAATAGATGACATTTTAACTCACCGCATTTACGGCTTCCTTATTTTTTTCGCGATTCTCTTTCTTGTTTTTCAATCTATTTTTTCGTGGTCGGCATACCCGATGGAGTTGATTGAAAAACTTTTTTCAGGCCTTGAAGAATTGCTGTTGACACAATTACCAAAAGGGGTGCTGACGGAACTTTTAGTAAACGGAATACTTGCAGGTATAAGCGGTGTGGTTGTTTTTATTCCGCAGATTGCTTTGCTATTTGCCTTTATAGGGATACTGGAAGACACAGGTTATATGGCGCGTGTGAGTTTTATTACCGACCGCTTGTTACGCAGATTCGGATTGAACGGGCGCTCTGTTATTCCGCTCATAAGTGGAGTTGCCTGCGCTGTTCCTGCAATTATGGCAACGCGCACCATTCCCAACTGGAAGGAACGGATCATCACAATTATGGTAACTCCGCTGATGAGTTGTTCGGCACGCTTACCTGTTTACACGTTAGTGATTTCATTGGTGGTGCCTTCCGAAAAAGTTTTGGGATTTCTTAATCTGCAAGGACTTATTTTGATGGGTCTTTACATGATTGGTTTTATTGCCGCAATACTCACAGCGTTATTGATGAAATTTATAATCAAAGCCCGCGAACGCAGTTTCTTCATCATGGAACTGCCGGTGTATCGCGCTCCTCGATGGAGTTCTGTAGGACTTGGAATTCTTGAAAAAATTAAAGTGTTTGTGTTTGAAGCGGGAAAAGTAATTGTTGCTATTTCGATTCTGTTGTGGGTGCTTTCTTCACACGCACCGGGCGACAGGTTTCAGAAGATTGAAGAACAATTCCGCGCTCCCGAATTTTCACAACAACATACACCCGAAGAACTGGAAAAACTGATTGCCACCGAAAAACTGGAACAGAGTTATGCAGGCATCATGGGGCATTTCATGGAGCCCGCAATTCGTCCGCTGGGGTTCGATTGGAAAATAGGAATTGCGCTGGTAACTTCTTTTGCCGCCCGTGAAGTTTTTGTGGGAACTATGGCAACCATTTACAGTGTGGGTGATGAGAACAACACCATGTCTATCCGCGAAAAAATGCAGGCTGAGATAAATCCCGAAACAGGTGAGAAACGCTACTCCACCGCAGTTGCTTTTTCACTGATGATATTTTATGCCTTTGCCATGCAGTGCATGAGCACCATTGCCATTGTATTCAGCGAAACTAAGAGTTGGAAATGGCCTGCTCTGCAGTTTGCTTACATGAGTTTCCTTGCCTACTTTTCGGCATTTCTGGTTTACCAGATTATGAAATGATAAAACCCAAACGAACCGACCGCGAAATCATCTCCAACTATATTCCCGAACGAACGGTGGATATGGTTTTGCACTGGATTGAGCACTACAAATTCCGTATGCGGATCAAACGCAAGCGCAATACCAAACTGGGCGATTACCGTCCGCCCTTTTACGGACGCGGACATTTTATAACCATCAACCACGACCTGAATAAATTTGCTTTTCTGATTACGTTGGTGCATGAAGTGGCTCACCTTACTAATTGGGATAAAAATAAAAACCGCGTAAAACCACACGGCCCAGAATGGAAAAAAGATTTTCAGGAACTGATGTTACCACTGCTGAAGCAAAATATTTTTCCCGATGATGTGCATCACGCTATTGATAAATATATGCGCAATCCTGCTGCATCAAGCTGCTCAGACCTGCACCTGATGAGGGTGTTAAAACGGTATGACGAAAAGAATAATCACCTTGTTCATCTGGAAGAACTGCCTCACGGAGCAACATTTAAAATTGCCAATGGAAAAGTTTTTATCAAAGGCGAAAAACAACGTACACGTTTTAAATGCGTGGAAGTGGGAAGCAGATTAACTTATTTAGTGAGCGCACTGATGGAGGTGGAACAGGTTTAAAGTGTTTAACAAACTTTGAAAGTCTTTTAAGCCCCATATAATATAAAATGCTCTTATTATATTTGCTGAAATATTCTAAAAACATGAAAAAACTCTACTCGTTCATTCTTTTCTGCTTTACTTTTTCGGGTGTTTATGCCCAGATATGTCAAACCTGCACCAGCACCATTACGGGCAACAATTCATCGCCACAACTTGTTACTTCAGGTCAAACATTATGCATATCTGAGGGAGCAACCGTTTCAGGGAACATATTGGTTCAGGGAGGAAAGGTTTGCAATGCCGGAACTATAACAAGCCAATATCTGCATGTTACGGAAGGCGGAATTTTTGAAAACACGGCAAGCATCGATGTAGATAGTTTACTTGTGAGCGAACAAAGTAGTTTTTTCCACAACCGGGGAACAATTATCTGCGAACGCATTGCATTCACAGGCTCATCGGAAGGTATAAATTACGGAAGCGGAACCATTGAGTGCAACTATATGAGCGACAGCGCGGCAGGTTTTATAAACTACGGCAACATACATATTGACTTTGACTTTTCTAACACTGCCGGAGAACTGTTTCAAAACGCTGGTTTCATAGAAATAGGCCGCGATTTTTATAACGCATCAGGCGCATCATTCCAGACTTTTTGTATGGTAAACGTAGTGCGTGATTGGTATAACTCAGCCTTTATTGCAGGCACTTTTGGTGGTCCGTGCGGTGGCTTTTCAATCGGCAACGATTCATACAACAGCGGAACAATAACATCAATAGATATTTGCGACCAGAACACGCCCAACGGACAGTTGGATGCAAACACAGGCACCGTGAATTTTCTAACCTATTGCGCTTGCAACAATAATTGTCAAGAAGTAACTTCAATTGAAGAACCTCTTGCTAATAATTTATTTACAGTTTATCCAAATCCAGCAAATGAAAAAATCACGGTTGAAACAAAAAACAATTTTTCGGGAATTGCACGCATGCAAATCTTTGACGGCAAACTGATTTCGGAACAGAACTTTTATACCGAAAAATTTGAAATTACTGTCGAAAATTTTGCGAACGGATTATATTTGCTCACACTTTATTCCGAACAAGGAGAATTTGTTGGCGCAAAAAGAATAAGTGTAGTCCGTTAAATCCCTGCGGACGCGAAAAATAAAAATTACTTTTGCGCCCGATGGAGAAAATCCGTATTTCTGCTGTTTCTTATCTTAATTCTTTGCCTTTTGTTTATGGTTTAAATCATTCTGCATTTACAGCGGAATGTAATATTTCATTAGATATTCCATCGGTGTGTGCCGAAAAATTAATCAACGGGAAAGTGGATATCGGGTTGATTCCGGTTGCTTCAATTGAGCAAGTTACAAACGCACATATCATCAGCGATTATTGCATTGGTGATAACGGAAAAGTAAAAACCGTTTGTCTTTTCAGTGAAGTTCCGTTGCATGAAATAAAAACGATTTTACTAGATTACCAAAGCCGCACTTCAGTAATGCTGATAAAAATTCTTGCCCGTGAATACTGGAAAATAAACCCTGAATTTGTAAATGCGGAAGCGGGATTTGAAAGCAAAATAAACGGAACAACTGCAGCAGTTATTATTGGCGACAGAGCTTTTAATCTCTCCCCTTCTTACATATACGACCTTGCTGAAGAATGGAAAAAATTTAGCAACCTTCCGTTTGTATTTGCCTGCTGGGTTTCCAATAAAGATTTGCCTGCTGCATTTATTTCAGAATTTAACAACGCATTGAAAAACGGTTTGGACAATATTGATAAAACACTGGAAGAATTTCCGCCAACAATTATCAGTAAGGCAGAAGCAAAAAAATACCTATCCGGAAATATCAGTTATGACTTTAATGAAGAGAAGAAGAGAGCAATGAAACTATTCATATCATTGGCTGATAAAAATCACTAATAGTTCTTAATATCTTATTTACCTTAGCTACGGATTTTAAAACACAACAATATGATCAGATACTTCTTCGCCCTAGTGCTTATTAGCTTCAGCCTGTTATCCTCTGCCCTGGCTCAAACTGCCTCAGCCGACAAACTTAAAATTACTGCCGGGCGCATGAAGTATAATGAAAAAGATTTCAATGGTGCCCTGCGCATTTACCGTGAGGAGTTTGAAAAAGCACCGGAAGATGCTATGCTTAATTACCGCATGGGCGAGGCACATTTTGCACTCAAAGAATATGAACTTGCTCTTGAAAAATTTAATGCTGCCGAAAAAACAAACAATGCAGTTGATGCCGATTTATACCTCAACCTCGGTAAAACTAATCAGGCGCTTGCCAACTTAGACAAAGCGTTGGAGCACTATGAAAAGTACCGCGCACAGGATTTAAAAAAACCGCAAATGGAAGAAATAAACACGCTTATTGCTCAGGTAAAAACAGCACAGGAACTATTGGCGCGACCCGTGAATGTGGTGATCAGTAATCCCGGAACGCCTATCAATTCAAAGTATAACGATTATCATCCTTCACTGACTGCCGACCAAAAGGTGATGGTATTTACCTCGCGCAGAGGCGAGGGAAAAGTAACAGGCGTAGATATAAACGATCAGGGATTCTATGAAGATGTATACATCACGTTCTGGAGCGACAGCATCAACGATTGGGTAGATGCTGTAATGGCTCCGGGTGCTATCAATGGGGTAGAGCACGATGCCTGCCTCAGCATTTCACCTGACGGGAAACAGATTTTTATGTACAAAAATGAGAATGGTGGTGACATTTATGTTTCTAAAAAAAGCACTTCCGAAAAATGGAGCAGCGCCAAACCGATGGAAGGAATTAACTCATCCTATTGGGAAAGCTATGCCAGCCTGAGCGCTGACGGCAAACACCTTTACTTCTGCAGCGAGCGCAAAAGCGGACAAGGCAGTGGCGACATTTGGGTATCAAAAAGAATAAGCAAAAATGAATGGGAAAAACCTGTGAATCTGGGAGCTATTGTAAACTCAGATGAGGATGAGATAAGCGTGTTTGCACACCCTGACGGCAAAACACTTTTCTTCAGTTCAAAAGGACACATGAACATGGGCGGCTACGATATTTTTAAAACCGTGAAAAACGAAAAAGGCGAATGGAGCCAACCCGAAAATATGGGATACCCCATCAACTCATTGGGCGATGATATTGACTTTGTGCTAAACACCGAAACCGGTCGCGCCTACTTCAGCAGCATACGCCCTGATGGCGAAGGTGCTTTTGATATTTACGAAATTGACATGAGTAATTACGGACTGAAATCTGGTGATGCAAAAGAAAAATCGAACCTCAGTATTTTAAAAGGCGAAGTAATAAGTGCACACGATGCTCAAAAACTGGCGGTTACCATAAAAATAACCAACAAAAATTCGGGCAAGGCAGAGACCGAAATACAAAGCGATGAAGACGGCAACTATTTTATTATGCTGCCCGGAAAAAATGCTTACGAATTAACGGTAGATTATGAAGGCTATAAACCTTATAAACTAAGTGTTGAGCTGCCGTTGGGTGCGCACGAGGTGGCAACTACCATCAAGCCGATTGTGCTGGAGAGGGCGCAGTAGAAATCAATGCACCTGCTTCCAATCTGCGCTATCCTTAACCGAGTCTAAGTATTTTTCAAACTCTCTTAAAGCCGAAGGTGCGCCTGAGCCATTCATAATTTCTTTGCGTTTGCCGTCTATTATAATTGCTGTTTTTACTGAAGGGAAATCAGAAGCCGTTTTTGGGTACTGGTCTTTAAATCCGAAATAGTTAATCTCTTTCACTTTTGCTTTTATTTCATCCAGAACAGCCATGCTCACGCGGGTTTCGTAGCTGCCTAATTTTTCTACAAAGCGTTTGCCTTCATACAGGGCATAGCCCGAGTTGTAGATTTTGAATTTATACATGGGGCATTGTCCATAGCAAGGGGTGCGCTCCAAGTAAACAAACAGCGAATCTATGGAAGCGGGAGCAGGTGGAGTTGCAACTGTTTCTGTTTTAGTTTCAGCGGCTGTGTAGTTCTCTGGATTTGTCTGGCTTGATTGTTTGGGTGCTTTGCAGGCCAATAAAACAACACCAAAAGAAAGAGATACAAGTAATTTTTTCACGGAATATTTTTTGACAAAAGTATATTAACCGCAAAGAACGCAAAGATTTTTCGCAAAGAGGCGCAAAGCAATTTTGCCTCAGCGGCCTTTGCGAGTTTTCTTTTGTACCCTTTGCGGTTAACTTTTATTGAAACGGCCTTTCAAATTTCTGCAGTTTGTTTTTAGTTGCCACATCTTTTAAAAACCGACCAAGGTTAATTTCAAGAGTCAGGCGATGCGAAAGTACATCGCCCACATTCTCGCCAAAAAACCGCGCGTACCGCAATGTAAAAGATTGCCTGAAAAGGCCGAACCTGAAACCTGTGCTTATATTTACCCCATATTGCCAAAGGGTTCCCACGGACTGAAAGCTGTAACCAGCGCCTGCAAAAACACCCCACCATTTTCGGAAATCTTTGGTAGCAAGGTGCCCGTAATTGATTTCGCCCATCAGAGGAATATCACTGAAGAAAAACATGCTGCCCAATACCTTGGTGCGGAAATGAATCCCTGCCGTAATGGGTGAAACAAAGGCTACACTGAAATTTCCTCTTGGCTGCCAAAGGTTAAACTGCGGGGTAATTCCCAAGGCGTGAATAGGAGAAACTTTAGTGCCCGTTTCCAGCAGATAAGCGCTATAGCCTGTTGAAAATTTAAACCTCTTTCCTATCTGGGCTTGTAAAGATGAAGAAAAGAAAAGGCCAAATAGAATTAATGTAAAAAAGGAACGCATTTGTAACCGTTTAGTTATGCAAAATAAAATTTGGGATTTTGTTGCAAGATTCAAAATTTTACTACTTTTAGCCGCGTCAGAAAGATAAAAATAACATAACCAAACCATAAAGTTACCAAACCATTCGCTATGAAAAGATTTTTACAATTTTCATTGTTTTTCATTTTTGCAGGGCTGTTAAGCCTTAGCGTTTCTGCCCAGGAAAAAACAATCACGGGTAAAATTACCGATAATAAAACAAAGCAGCCGCTTATTGGTGCAAGTGTAGGTATTAAAGGAACTACTACCGGGGCTACTACCGATGCTGAGGGAAAGTTTTCGTTAAAAGTAGATGTTACCAACCCGGTTATGTTGCAAATATCGTATTTGGGTTATGATAAAATTGAAAAAGAAGTAAACACCTCAACCACCACGCTTGATATTGCTTTGAGCGAAGTTATAGTTCAGGGAAAAGAAGTGGTTATCAGCGGTTCTCGCGTAAGTGAAACCATACAGGAATCTTCCGCTTCTATTCAAAAGATGAGTGCCCTTGAAGTTCGCGAAATAGCCTCTGGAGATTTTTATCAGGGATTAAGTACAATGAAGGGTGTTGACATCAGCACCTCCAGTATGGGTTTTCAGGCTTTAAACATGCGTGGTTTTAATACTACTGCTCCTGTGCGTATGGTGCAGTTTGTTGACGGAATGGACAATCAGGCTCCCGGTCTTAACTTCCCTGTGGGTAACATGGTTGGTTTAAATGATCTGGATGTACAAAGCGTTGAGGTAATTACCGGTGCTGCATCTGCATTATATGGTCCAAACGCTTTTCAGGGTGTGGTAAGTATGACCTCTAAAAATCCGTATGACTATCAGGGGCTTTCTATTCAACTGAAAGCTGGAAGCCGCAACATGGCTGACGGACAAATCCGCTATGCCAAAGTGCTTGATAAAAAAGGCAAGTTTGCCATTAAGGTTACCGGCTCTTATTTCCGGGCTAATAACTGGGTGGCCGATGATTCAATAGCTAATATCTATGGTGATATTGAAACCGAACAAAACCTGAGTGCTATTGTAGAGCAACAGCAATATAACCAAGAGCTTACACAGGAAGAGCGCGATGACTTTATTGCCTTGAATAACTACCTTGGGTTTAACCCTACCGGTTACCTAGGTTTGGGAAAACGAACCATTAATGCTCCCGGCTATTATGAAGAAGACTTAGTTGACCCGGTTGCAAAAAGCATTAAAGCAGGTGCCGGATTGCACTATAAAATAAAAGACAGTCTGGAACTTTCTTACAACTACAGAATAGGAAGCGGAACCACCACTTATCAAGGGGCTAACCGTTACAGCATCAACAACCTGATGTTTCAACAACATAAATTGGAATTGGCAGGTAAGAATTTTAACATCCGTGCTTATACCACTCAGGAAACTGCAGGTGATTCTTATGATATTGTTTTCTCGGGCATCGGTGTTTCACGCGCAGGTGTTGCCAACTATATTGGCGAATACTTAGGCGCCTACTTTGACTCGTTGAAAGTATTAACCAACGACTTTGACGAAGAGGTTAATTATCAGGAAATGCTTCAAGCATCATCATGGGCAACAACGGTAGCCGATTCATTAGCATGGCCTACTGTGGGCAGCTTTGAATTCGACTCACTACTAAATGATGTAAAAGGAAATGCCGACTTACAGAAAGGCTCAAAATTCACAGACAAATCATCTTTACAACATATAGAAGGACAATACAACTTTGACATGATTAACTTCATGGATATTTTGGCGGGGGCTTCATTTCGCAGATACGACCCTCAAAGTTTCGGAAGTATATTTAGTGATACACTTATTAATCCGGGCGATACACTTGCCAACGGCAGTGCAGACTTAAGTGCTGATTTTGTTGACCTGAGCATTGTTGAATACGGTGGATTTGTGCAGCTAAGCAAAAAAGTTTTAAAAAATAAACTGAACATCAGCGCATCCATCAGAGCTGATAAAAACCAGAATTTCAAACCGCAATTCTCACCACGTTTTTCGCTTGTTTATACACACAAAAACAGCAGTTTCCGTATCAGTGCACAACAGGCATTCAGGATACCAACCTTGCAGAACCAGTTTATTCTGTTGGATTTAGGTCCGCTTACCCTTGCCGGAAATCTGAACGGATGGGATAACCTTTATACACTTAACTCGGTGCAGGATTTCAGGGCGCAATACGACTCACTGGATGCCAACGGAAACTATATCGGAACGATTGACCCTACTTTGCTGAAAACAATTTCGCTTCCAAAACTAAAACCTGAGCAGGTGCAAACCATTGAAATCGGTTACCGCGGTTCTATTGGCGGAAAACTGTACTTAGACATCAATGGTTATTATAGTATATATAAAAACTTTATTGGTGATATCCGTCTGGTACGTCCTGAAGGTTCGGCACAGGCAGGTGAGGAAAGCGGTGAAGATGCTATTCTTACCACTTCGCCTGATAACCCTACCTACACTGTTTACCAGTTGCCAATGAATGCAACACAGAATGTATCGAGTTACGGTGGAACAGTTGGACTGGCTTATTACTTCAGCAACAAATATTCGGCTACTGCCAATTATACTTATGCTGACTTAAATACAGACAACCTAAACGATGATATTATCCCGGGCTTTAACACACCTAACCACAAAATTAACGTGGGTGTTAAAGGTCGTAAGGTTTGGAAAAACTTAGGCTTTTCAGCTAACTTCCAGTGGGTTGATAACTACGAGTGGCAAAGCACTTTTGGTATTGGTCCGGTTAATTCTTACCGTGTATTGGATGCACAGTTAAGCTATGAGTTTCCTGCTTACTACTCAACTATCCGGGCTGGTGCTTCCAACCTTTTAAACGAACAACGCAGAGAGGTTTATGGCGGGCCAAGCATTGGACGTATGTTATATGTGTCTTGGTTGTTTGAGATTAAGTAATTGAACTATCACAATAAAACAAAAAGTCCCTTCGCCTAAAACGAGGGGACTTTTTGTTTTATATTTGCACCCGAAATGAAATTCTCTTACAAACTATTTTTCACCCTGATTATTGCAGCATTTGTAATTTTGGCTTTGCCTGAGGCGGCAGATGCTCAGTGTGCCATGTGTAAAGCAGTTGCCGAATCAAATCAGAATGCAAAAGGTGAGCAGCATTTTGGTGC
Organism: Bacteroidota bacterium; assembly: GCA_005773695.1. The sequence goes on along the minus strand of SXHM01000218.1, from coordinate 8,214 downwards.
TAATCTCAACAGCGCCATTCTTTATTTGATGGCAGTGCCTTATTTGGTTCTTACGTTTCTGGCGTTTCTCTTTTTCAAGAAAGAGATTATGGCTAAGGTGGGAAAGGTTTTTAACCTTTCGGCAAAAGTTTAATCAGGTAATCACCGTAACCGCTTTTTAGAAGTGGTTCAGCAAGTTTGCGCAGTTGTTCATCAGTAATGAATTTCATGCGCCATGCAAGTTCTTCAATACAACCGATTTTTAGTCCCTGACGCTCTTCAATTACCTGTACAAATTGTCCGGCCTGCATGAGTGATGCAAAGGTGCCTGTGTCTAACCAGGCAGTGCCACGGTCGAGCAGAGCAACTTTCAGTTTTCCGGCAGCGAGGTAATGTTTGTTTACATCGGTAATCTCATATTCACCTCGTGCGCTGGGCAGTAAGTTTTTTGCTACTTCAACTACGCTGTTGTCATAGAAATAAAGACCGGGAACGGCATAGTTTGATTTAGGCTGTTTGGGTTTTTCTTCAATAGATAAAGCAGTCATGTTTGCATCAAAATCTACCACACCGTAACGCTCAGGGTCCGAAACGTGGTATGCAAAAACCACTCCTCCATCAGGGCTATTATGGTGCTGCACCAGTTCATTCAAGCCAGAGCCATAAAAAATATTGTCGCCAAGAATAAGCGCCACTTTATCGTTACCGATAAATTTTTCGCCAATTACAAATGCCTGTGCCAGTCCGTTAGGAACTTTTTGTTCTTCGTATGAAAATTTGCAGCCTAATGATTCGCCATCACCTAAAAGCTTTTTAAAATTTGGCAAATCGTGTGGTGTGGAGATAATTAATATCTCGCGAATGCCTGCCATCATTAAAACCGACAACGGATAATAAATCATCGGCTTGTCATAAACCGGCATCAGCTGTTTGCTTACTGCAAGTGTTAATGGATGCAGGCGTGTTCCGCTGCCTCCTGCTAAAATTATTCCTTTCATAATTCTGATTTTCTGATTTTTAAACTTTCAAGGTCAATGTCTTCTTCCTCGTCATAGATTTCGAGTAAGGGTTCGGTAAATGCTTTGGTGGTAATAGATTTATCTAAGGACAAAATTAATGCAGGAAGAATTATAAGATTGGTGAACATAGAAACCATCAGCGTTACAGCTGTAAGTAATCCTAATGCCTGTGTTCCGCCAAAGGTGGAGGCACAAAATATTCCGAAACCGAAAAACAGAATAATAGATGTGTAGATGATGCTGATGCCTGTTTCGCGCAAGGTGAGAATGGCTGACTTGCGGATATTCCAGTTGTGGAGTTTTAATTCCTGACGGTATTTAGCGAGGAAGTGAATGGTATTGTCCACTGAAATTCCATAAGCAATACTAAAGACCAGAATGGTGGAAATCTTAATCGGAATGCCGAAAAAGCCCATCATACCTGCCGTCACCAATTGCGGAATAAGATTGGGAATAAGTGAAATCATAACCATGCGCCAGGACGAAAACATGCCTGCCATCATCAGTGAAATAAGAAAGATAGCCAACAATAAACTCCAGAGTAAATTACTAATCATGTATTCATTGCCTTTTAAAAACACCACGCTTGTTCCTGTAAGCGTTACATTGTATTTATCAGGCGGGAAGATGGAATCTATTTTTGGCTGAATGCTTTCTTTCAGGGCTTTGAGTTGAGGTGTGCCAATATCTTCGATGTGAGCGGTAACGCGGGTAATCTGTTTGTTGCTATCAATAAATGAATGCAACAGGTTGCGGTTTTGTGTTTGCTCCGGAACATAATCCAGAATAAAACCCTGCTCCTGAGAATTAGGAACGCTGTATTTTTCTGCATCGCCACGGTAAAATGCCTGCTTGGAGAATTTAAAAACTTCAAGTACCGAAAGCGGTTTGGAGAACTCGGGATAGGCAGCAATCACGTTTTGTAGTTCATCAATTTTTTTGAACATAGAAGGACTCATTACCTTACCTTTCTTTTTGGTGTCTATCTCAATTTCAAAAGGCATTACTCCGTTGAAATTTTTTTCAAAATACTTTAAGTCAACATACACGGGATCATAACGCGGAAGGTCATCCACAATGTTTCCGGTTGTTTTCATTTTGGTAACTCCGTAAATAGCAATTGCAGTGAACAACAGAGTAAAAGCGTATACTGATTTGCGGTAATCGGTAACGAGTGTAATCAGCTTCTCTACGAAGCTGCTGAAAAAACGATTGTCAAGGTGCTTGGTATGCTTTACCGAAGGCGGTGCAAGGAAACTGAAAAAGATGGGAATAAGTGCTAATGAAAGAAAGAAAATAATCATTACGCTGATGGTTGCAACAAGACCAAACTCTTTCATCATCTGACTTTCAACAAGCAGAAACGTAGCAAAACCAACGGCCGTATTTGCATTGGTTAAGAACGTTGCATTGCCCACTTTTGAAATGGTGCGCATTAATGCGCGCGCCTGATTGCCGTGGGTTTTGTATTCGCGGTGGTATTTATTGATGAGGTAAATGTTGTTGGGAATTCCGATGACAATTAACAGTGGAGGAATAAGTCCCGTTAGGATGCTGATTTTGTAGCCCATCATTCCCTGCAAACCCATGCACCACACCACGCCAATGGCAAGCACCAACATGGAGACAAACACGATTTTAAACGAGCGGAAGAACAGATACAAAACCAAAGAAGTAACAAAGGCGGCAAGAAAAAGGAACATGGTCAACTCTTCGGCAACCTGCATGGCAACTTTACTTCGGATATAGGGCAAACCTGAAAAATGAACTTCCGTTTTTTGTGTTTCCTGAAATGAAGCAGCAGTTTCTTCAATCTCGAGCACCAGTTTGTTGCGCTTTTTATTGTCCAGCACTTTTTTGCTCATAGTGATGAACATAATGGTAGTGTGGGTTTCGGGATTGTAAATTACATTGCTGTAAAAAGGTAAACCTGTGATGATGTTTTTAATGCTGTCGAGCTCCTGCTGTGTTTGCGGTTTGTTATTGAGGATAGGGAGAAAATCAAACTTTTTTAGGCTGTCGTTGCGGGTAAGGTTGTAGAGCCTTGCAACGGAAACAACTTCTTCAACTCCTCCGAGCTGTTTCATTTTTTCGCCCAAATCAAACCAGGCATTGAAGTGGTCGAGCTTATACAGTTCGTTGTCGGTGATACCTACAAAAAGAACATTGCCGTCTTCGCCAAAAAGTTTTTTAAAGTTTTCGTATTCTATAAAAGTGCTGTCGTCAGTGGGCAGCATTTTGGCAAAGTCGTAACGTATCTCAGCAAAGCGTGAGTAGTAGCCCATCAAAGCTGTCAGCAAGCCAATGATAATAAGGATAGCTATCCTTTGGCGAAGAATTATTCTTGCTGAATTTTCCCACATAACTTATCTGCAGAAACGGTTTTGGTTTAATCAGTAATGAACGAAAGTAGAAAAAATATCCTACTCCTCCTCCTCCTCAACTCCAAGGTACCTGAGAACTTTGGCGTCTTTTTCTATTTCAATGAGTTCGCCTACCATCGTGTCAATTGAATCGCGTAGGGTGTTGGTTTCTGACAGCAAGGCTTTATCATTTTCATCGGAAGAAGGTTCAAGGTTTTCTGCTTTTTTAGCTAAGGCATCACGCAACTCGGCCAAAGCCTGAATGCCACCTAAACGCATAAACCAAGCATTGTCAGTTTCGGCAATTGTTTTAAAAAATGCCAATGTACGTTTGGTCATTTCGGCATCATCTGTTCGCTGCAGAAAGCGGCTGTAAAGCAATATAAAACTGTATTTATCATTGTTATCTGTCAGTTGTTTGTAGTTATCGGCAAAGAAATTTTCTTTTTCTCTTCCGCCATATTGCATGTAAACAGTTGCCACATCGGTAAAGGTTTTCAGGTCGCCACGCTTTTCCAGTTCTTCGGCATTGACCAATCCTTTTTCTTTATCAGCTTTTGCAATGGCAGCCAAGGCCATACCTGAAACATTATACGATGAATCGTTCATCGCTTTTTCATAAACAGCAAGTAATTCATTGCCCGAATGATTTTTGATTAAATATTTAAGAGCGGCTGCGCGCACTCCTGCTTTTTCATCGTTTTGCGCCATTGCCGAAACTTTGGTTTTGATTTGTTCTTTGTCGGCATATTCAAGTCCTGATAAATAGCTGATGGTGTTGGAACGTAGTTTCCAATATTTGTCGTTCAACCCTTCCAGAACAACCATCTGAGCAAGTGAATCATCTGAGTTTGATAATTTAAGTAATGCTTCCTGACGGTCTAAATAAAGTGGTGCATAATGATATTGGTGAATGTATTCGGATGTTTCTCTGTCTTCTTCTCTTGTGCAGAGCAACATTTTTTCGGCATCAATGTTTACCAAGTCAGGCTTACCACCTGTGCAGGGCAGGGCAAAGGTTTGTAATTGCTCTTCCAACACAATCTGATGGCGTACTTTTTCTTTGCCGTGATACACATCAACATACATGGGTATTCTGTAAAGAGGAGTTGCTTCCCTGTCCTGATGTTGCTCAATGGTAATGGTAAGCCTGTCTTTCTCTTCAGGGTATTCTGTTTCATCATAGTAATACCATGAAATTCCTAAATCAGGATGACCTTTGGCAAGAAACCACTGATTGAAGAACCAGTTCATATCTTCGCCTGTTACTTCTTCAAATGCCAGACGCAACTGGTGAACTTCAACGGAAGTGAATTTGTTTTTTTCAAGATACAATTTCAAAGAAGCAAAGAAAGCATCGTCACCAACTGCCTTGCGCAACATATGTAACACCCTGCTACCTTTTGCATAACTGTGGCTATCGAACATATCTTCTTTATCATCATACTGAAAACGGATAAGGTCTTTTTTATCGTAAGCAGCTTCACGCAAATAATTGCTCAGGTCGCCATCTAAATGGTGGTCGGCTGCATCGCGCCCATATTTGTATTCGCGCCACAGGTACTCGCCATAGGTAGCAAATGATTCGTTAAGCGGAAGGTTTGACCATGACTCGCAGGTAACCAAATCGCCAAACCACTGATGAAACAATTCGTGTGAAATAATATCTTCGTTATCACCGTCCAGCATTTCACGTGAAGTTTGGTGAAGGAACTCACCGTGCAGCGTTGCAGAAGTGTTTTCCATTGCACCCGAAACATAATCGTGAACTACAACTTGAGAATATTTTTCCCAAGGATAGTTACCAAACTTTTCGGAGAAGAAGGTGAGCATTTCGGGAGTGTTGCCAAAAATTGGTTTTGCATATTTCTCATATTCTTTATCAACATAATAGTTTACTTCTATACCTTTCCATTTGTCCTTTACAATGGCAAAGTTGCTCACCGCCATCATAGCCAGATAAGGCGCATGACCGAGTGTTTGTTTCCAGTAATCAGTGCGGGTTCCATTTTTGTTATTTACAGAAGAAACTAATAAACCATTTGACAATGTAACAAAAGCGGTGTCAACGGTCATGTAAATTTCCTGCGTCATGCGCTCATTAGGCGAATCAATAGTGGGAAACCAACAAGAGCTTGCTTCAGTTTCTCCCTGAGTCCACACTTGTATAGGTTTGTTTTTGTCTTTGCCCAATGGGTTGATAAAATACAAACCTTTGTCGGAAGTAATGGCTTTACTGCCTCCTGCTTCCAATTCTTCGGGCTTTGCGGTATAGTCAATAAAGAGTTTGTATTCTTCGCTGCGTGTGTATGTTTTATCTAATTTAATGCGAAGTTTCAAACTGTCGTATTCAAATTTTAAGAGCGTTTTACCGCTTGCAGTGAGCAAAGAAATTTCACGAATGTCAAAGCCTTTTGCATCCAATGTAAGTGAATCGGTTGGATAAAAATAGGGTTTGAAAGAGAGTGTAGCTTTTCCGTTGAGTTGTTGCTTTTCCCAATTAAAGTTTACCTCCAGTTTGGTATGCAGCAGATCATTGATGCGTTTGTTGGAAGCACGGTAAAGATTTTTGTCCATTACCTCATCATAGTTTTTCAGCCATTCTTCCATATCAAAAGCTGCGGTGTCGCTTTCAGAATTTGAATCCGAAAGTTTTTCTTTGTATTTACAGGCACTGAAAAACAGAACTGCAATTAAGGTAATAAGCGATAGGATTTTGTTCATGCCCTTTTTTGATTTAGCGGACGAAGGTAGTTTTTTCACCTCAGAGGCGCAAAGACAAGGAATTTGTCTTTATTTGATCAAGTGATTCCTGTCACAGATAATCACTTTTCTTTTTTATCTTCGTGCCTCTTAAATGAAAAACTTATGGATGAAGAAATAGAATTGGCAATTGCCACAGCTGAAGAGGAAATGCAAAATGCGATTACTCATTTTGAATCTGAATTAACAAAAATCAGAGCCGGTAAAGCAAATCCGTTTATGTTAGATGGTATTCAGGTGCCGTACTACGGAACTATGTCGCCTTTGAAAAATGTATCAGGCATCAACACACCCGATCCAAAAACTTTGGTTATTCAGCCGTTTGAAAAATCGTTGCTGAAAGATATTGAGAAAGCTATTCTGGATGCTAATCTTGGTTTTACACCTTCTAATGATGGCTCGGTCATCCGTATTAATATTCCGCCATTGACTGAAGAACGTAGAAAAGGTTTGGTAAAACAAGCAAGAACCGAAATGGAACATTGCAAAGTAAGCATACGCAGCGCACGTAAAGATGCGAATGAATATGTTAAAGGTCTTGTGAAACAGGGCTTACCCGAAGATATGGGCAAAGGAGCGGAAGAGAAAATTCAAAATCTTACCAACTCGTATTCTGCTAAAACGGATGCGCATCTTGAAAGTAAAGAGAAGGAGATAATGACGGTGTAGTCATTAATGATGCAGAAACGTTGGCTTCAAAAAGAAAAACCCGTTTCAACTGTTGTTGATTCTCTCAGTTCTTCATTAAATATTGACATCAAACTTGCCTCGCTGCTTGCACAACGCGGTGTAACAACGTTTGATGAAGCAAAACATTTTTTCCGCCCTGAATTCAGTGATCTGCATAATCCATTTCTGATGAAGGATATGGATAAGGCAGTGGAACGTTTGGAGCAGGCTGTCGCAAACGAAGAAAATATTTTAATTTACGGTGATTACGATGTGGACGGTACTACTGCCGTTGCATTTTTCTATACTTTTCTTTCAACCTTTTACACAAAAACTGACTACTACATTCCCGACCGATATAAGGAGGGTTATGGAATTTCGTTTGCAGGAATTGACTTTGCCGAAGCCAATAATTTTTCGCTGATTGTTGCGCTGGATTGCGGAATACGCTCTAATGACAAAGTAGAATACGCGAGTAAAAAAGGAATTGACTTTATCATCTGCGACCACCATTTACCCGGAGAAGAAACTCCGGATGCTGCTGCTGTCCTTGACCCAAAACAAGCTGATTGCACGTATCCATTCAAAGAATTAAGCGGTTGTGGAATTGGCTTTAAACTGGCACATGCGTATGCACAGAATAATAACATTGCATTCACGGAACTTGAAAAATACATTGATTTAGTTGCCGTAAGTATTGCTGCCGACATAGTTCCTATTACCGGAGAAAACCGTGTTCTTACTTTTTACGGTTTAAAGAAATTGAACCAAAATCCGAGTAACGGTTTGCGTTCAATTATTGAGTTAAACAGTATAAAACGCGAGCTTACTATCAGCGATATTGTATTTATTATTGCACCACGCATTAATGCTGCAGGGCGTATTGCCAGCGGAAGACAGGCGGTTGAATTGTTGATTTCTTCAGTAAAAGACAATCATAGTGAAATGGCCTTGGGCATTAATCAAACCAATAGCGAGCGACAGGTTTTAGATAAAGATATTACCGAACATGCATTGGGCATGATTGCCGACAGCAAGGTGTTACAAAAACGCAAATCAACCGTTTTGTTTCACAAGAACTGGCATAAAGGTGTGGTGGGAATTGTTGCTTCACGACTGATTGAAACGTATTACAAGCCTACAATTATTCTTGCAGTGGAAGATGGTTACGCAACAGGATCGGCACGCTCGGTGCGCGACTACAATGTGTATGAAGCTATAGAAGCCTGCAGTGATTTATTAGAGCAATTTGGCGGACATAAATATGCAGCAGGATTGAAAATAAAAATTGAAAATGTAGAAGCCTTTGCAGAAAAATTTGAACTGGTGGTTTCAGAAACCATTTCTGAGGATATGCTTACGCCCTGCATAGAGATTGATGACGATTTGAAATTAGAAAACGTAAACGAAAAATTCTTGCG
>SXHM01000217.1 GCA_005773695.1 Bacteroidota bacterium | reverse complement strand
AGCTGCCTGCGCTTCAATAAGACTTACAGGAGTTCCTTCGTTCAGGGAAGTCATGGCAATAATATCAGAACCTGCTGTAACTAATTCCACATCTTTTATCCAACTGGTGAATGTTACTGTTGCAATCTTTTCTTTGTGAGGCCAGTCGGCAATATCAAGTCCTAAACTGATTGCAAAGTTTTCTGTTTTTTGCCGGTCTTCACCATCTCCAACCACAAATGCTCGTATTTTTTTTGAGGTCTTATCTTTTACATTTTTAATTGCTTTCAGAAAGAGTTCATGGTTTTTTACTGGAACTATTCTTCCGATAATTGAAATTACAACCTCATCATCTGCTACTTTATATTTTGTTCTGAATTTATTGCGATTTTCTTCTTTGTTTTCATTGAACTTATTTAGGTCAAAGCCAAGTGCAACAACTTCAATTTTTTTTGAAGGGCAGATTTTATGAATTTGTGAAAGTTCTTCCTTTTGTTTTTCGCTGATGGCAATAATTTTTGAACTTCTCAACGCGAGATAGCGCTCAATATTTTTATAAAATTCAGTTTTTAATTTTCCAAAATAGGAATGAAAAACATGCCCGTGAAATGTATGCACCACCACCGGAACATTCATGCTGAAAGCTGCCATACGTCCAAGTGTTCCTGCTTTTGAAGCATGGGTATGAACAATATCAGGCTTGAATTCTTTAATAATACTTTTGAGTTTCAGGTAAGCCGCCCGATCTTCTTTCACATCTATTTCACGTTTCATTTCAGGAATAATTAATGGTTTTAGTCCCAAATCTTCCAGAATGTGTTCCGAGCCTTCTTCCGTATCGTCTTTTTCTCCGCCAACTAAAAGCGTTTCAAATTCCGGTGAAATATATTTAGTGAGGTAAGCAATATTGTAAGTAGGTCCTCCAAGATTAAAACGGTTGGCAATACGTAGAATTTTCGGCATATATCTTAGTTCACAGAGGCTTAAATATAAGAAGAATAAAAAAACTCATGCCATATATTTTTTCCACCAGTGCTGAAAAACCAACAAATTCCATGTGAGTGTAGCAGCATCTCCTGAGTCGGTTGAAAATTATTTCTGTTTCAGATTTTCAATTTCAACAGGATTGAATATTCCTTGCTCTTTAATAAAATCTTTGCTCAGCAAGTCGTTCATTATCATTGACTTTAATCCTGTTCTGAACCATTTAAGTAATGGGACTTCAAAGCCCTGTTTCCCACGAGTGAAAATTTCTTCAGGCAAATCTTTCCTGAATGTTTCTTTCAGAATTCTTTTTCCTGTTTGCGAATTAATTTTGAATTCAGAAGGTAATGAAAATGCATAATCAACTACTGTATAATCCAAAAATGGAACTCGAACTTCCAGACTATTTGCCATGCTCATTAAGTCAACTTTGGTTAGCATGTCACCTTGCAAAACCAGATGCATATCAGTGTAAAGAACCTCGTTGAAATCACCATTAATATGAATGTATTTAAGGATTTCTTGTTTTCTATATTCATAATCTCTGCCTCTTTGCGCCTCTGCGCTAAAAAGAAATTTACCAGATAATTCAGCATCATACCATGAAGCCCATTTCCAATACCGTTCTTTCTCTGAAAAATTTAATCCCTCACCGAATTTTTGCAGTTGACGGACTTTATTTCCAAATTTAGAATTGCGCGACTTCGGAAGTGCATTCCATAAAGGATTCAATGTTTTTACAGCTGTTTCTGTCAGACCTTTTTTTCTTACTCTGTATTCTGCTGCATGTTTGTTGTAGCCACCAAACATTTCATCTGCGCCATCTCCGGATAGTGCAACAGTTGCATGTTTGCGGGTGTGCATACTCAGGATATTCACTGCCAATGCTGAAGAGTCAGCAAAAGGCTCATCAATATAATCCAGAACGTTGTGAAGGTTTTCAAATAAATCATCATTACTGAGTTTGAAAACAGTGTGATTGGTGTTGAATTTTTTTGTAACCAACTCAGCGTATTTTGTTTCGTCAAACAGTGGCTCATCTTTGTAGCCGATGGAAAATGTATTCAAATGTTTAGTGTGTCGCGAAGCCAGCGCCACCACAACAGATGAATCAATTCCGCCACTGAGAAAAGCACCCAGCGGAACATCGGAAATCAATCTTTTCTGAACAGAATTATCCAGTAATTCTTCTAATTTCTGCTTTGCTTTTTCGTAATCTTTTTCAGGGTTTACTGGCGGCTGAGCAGGAATTGAATAATATCTTTTAGTACTGATTTCACCTTTGTGAATTTCCATAAAGGTTCCGGCTTCCATCTTTTTTACATTTCTGAAAATTGAGTTGGGTGAAGGAATATAATTGAACTGAATATATTGCCACAACGAGGTTTCATCCATTTCGCGGGGAATACTAAAAGCGAGCAGGGCTTTCATTTCCGATGCAAACAACAGCTTGTTTTCGTCTTTGTAAATCAGAAGTGGTTTAAGTCCCATTCTGTCGCGGGCGATAAATGTTTTTTCTTCCACATTATCGTAAATTGCTAAAGCAAAAAAGCCGTTGATGAATTCAAGGCAAGCTGCACCGTATTTGATGTATAGGTAAAGTAAAACCTCTGTGTCACTGGTGGAGCGCAGCGGATACTCTTTTACTTTATCCCGGTGTTCTTTGAAATTGAAAAACTCACCGTTGAAAATGATAGTGTATCTTCCAGATGCGTCTGTGAATGGTTGGTTAGCAACCGCGCTTGTGTCAATGATAGCAAGCCTTCTGTGGCCTAAGGCAACATTGTTGTGAATGTATTTTCCTTCTCCATCAGGTCCGCGTAGAGCAAGTGTTTTCAGTGAATCACCAAGAAAAGAAAAACTTTCTTTTCCTTTTTCATTAAACGCGATTACCCCGGTTATTCCGCACACAGTTTTTAAGAATTTAACCGCAAAGTTCGCAAAGAAAAGCACGCAAAGAGCGCAAAGTGTTTCTTGGTTTTTGCTTTGCGCATAGTTAGCGTTCTTTGCGGTTAAAATTACAAGTGTATCACTTCTCCGTAAGCAGCAGCAGCAGCTTCCATAATGGCCTCACTCATGGTTGGGTGGGGGTGAACGGTTTTTATCAGTTCGTGTCCTGTTGTTTCCAGTTTGCGGGCATGAACAAGTTCTGCAATCATTTCGGTAACGTTTGCACCAATCAAGTGTGCACCCAGCAACTCACCATATTTTGCATCAAATATCAGTTTCACAAAACCATCGGCATTGCCACCTGCTTTTGCTTTTCCTGATGCGGTGAAAGGAAATTTACCAATCTTCAATTCATAACCTGCTTCTGTCGCTGCTTTCTCGGTGTAGCCGACAGATGCAATTTCGGGCTGGCAATACGTGCAGCCTGGAATGTTATTGTAATCCAATGGTTCAGGATTATGTCCGGCAATTTTTTCAACACAAATAATTCCTTCTGCACTGGCAACGTGTGCCAATGCTTGTCCTCCTACACAATCACCGATTGCATAAATGCCGGGAATATTGGTCTGATAATATTTATTGGTGAGGATTTTTCCTTTGTCGGTTGCAACGCCAACATCTTCTAATCCGATGCCTTCCAAATTAGCAGCAATTCCGACTGCGCTTAGCACAATATCAGCTTCCAGTTCTTCAACACCTTTTTTTGTTTTTACTTTCACCTTGCAGGTTTTTCCTGAAGTATCAACTGATTCAACAGATGAATCGGTCATTATTTTTATTCCTGCTTTTTTGAAGGAACGGGCTAATTGCTTTGATACCTCTTCGTCTTCCACCGGAACAACATTCGGCAGAAACTCAACAATGGTTACATCCACACCAACCGCTTTGTAGAAATAAGCAAATTCAACACCAATTGCGCCAGATCCAACAACTATCATTGAGCTTGGTTTCTTGTCCAGAACCATTGCTTCACGATAGCCAATAATTTTCTTTCCGTCTTGTTTTAAGTTTGGTAACTCGCGTGAACGAGCGCCAACTGAAAGAATAATGTTTGTTGCTTCATAAATGGCAGTTGTTCCGTCAGCAGCTTTTACTTCTACTTTCTTTGCTGTCCCGATAGCTATCGGGATTATTTTCCCGAAGCCCTGGATAACATCAATCTTGTTTTTCTTCATGAGGAACTGAACGCCTTTGCTCATACCGTCTGCAACACCACGGCTGCGTGTTACCATTGCCGTTAAATCAGCTTCTGCACCGTTCACTTTAATCCCGTAATCAGCAGCATGGTTCAAGAATTCAAAAACCTGCGCGCTTTTCAATAAAGCTTTGGTTGGTATGCATCCCCAGTTAAGGCAAACACCGCCTAATT
>SXHM01000216.1 GCA_005773695.1 Bacteroidota bacterium | reverse complement strand
GAAGGCTTTTGAAGAAATTTGATATTAGTAAAATTGATATTATTTGAAGTCAGATAACTTCTTACAGAATTTGAATCGCTGCAAACAATATAAACGATAGTTTCAAGTTTAGCAGCAACAATAATTTGTCTTAAAATAGTTTGTTGACTCGATGTCCAGCGGATACACAAACCACCTATTTCTTCCCATTCAGCCATAGCGCGCACAGGCGATGTGGGAGGATGAATAATTGATTTTGCTGAACGAGATTGCAGATATGCAGGCATCAACAATTGCTCTTCAGCAGTCATGAAATTTGGCAAATCCTGAGCAATTAGGTTACCTGAGAAAATAGAGAATGTTAAAAGGAAGAAGAGTAGATTTGCCCTCATGAAATTAATGTTTTACAGCGCCAAGTTAGTAATTTTTAGTAGTTTGGTTGGGAGGTGAAAGTGTATCCGTTGTCAGTTGTTCCGATAAGTTATTTTGCACCTGTTAGTGTATATGCAGCCATTCTTAAAAGCGAAAAAGTAGTTTTCGAAAATCAGGAAAACTTTGTGAAGCAGACTTTCAGAAGCCGCTGTGAGATATACGGAGCAAACGGCAAACAAAAGCTTTCAGTTCCTGTTGAAAAAAGAGGAAATCATACTCCAATAACAAAAGTGCGAATAAGCTATAATGAGGATTGGCAAAAAATTCATTGGCGCTCTATAGTTACGGCCTACCGAAACTCCCCTTATTTTGAATATTATGCCGATGAGTTTCAACCCTTTTTTGAAACTAAAACTGAATTGTTATTCGAGCTTAATATGGCATTGCATGAACTTATAATGAAATTGCTTAAGGCAGAAATAAATTATGAATTCACAGAAACATTTACTTCCGCCTATGGAAACAATGTTCTTGATTTGAGAAGAGAAGACTCGGATTTTCCTGAAATCCCCAGATACAATCAGGTATTTGAAGAACGCCATGGCTTTATTCGAAACCTCAGCATTTTGGATTTATTATATAATGCAGGACCTGATTCTTTGAAAATTCTATCGGGTAAATAATGTAGCTTAATCCTTATTTTCGCAAACAATTTCAGAATAATATATGAAACAGATAATTGAAAACGCCTGGAATAACCGAGAATTACTTTCAGAGCCTAAAACCCGAGAAACCATTAATGAAGTAGTAGCCTTGCTTGATAAAGGAGAACTGCGTGTTGCAGAACCGACTGAAAAGGCTGGCAGGTAAACGAATGGGTAAAAAAAGCGGTAATACTTTATTTCCCAATTCAAAAGATGGAAACTATTGAAGTTGGACCGTTTGAGTTTCACGACAAAATTGCGTTGAAGAAAAATTATGCAGCCTTGGGTGTGCGCGTGGTTCCCCATGCTATTGCACGTCACGGTGCGTTTGTTGCAAAAGGCGTGATTATGATGCCGAGTTACATAAACATTGGCGCTTATGTTGATTCGGGAACTATGGTTGATACCTGGGCTACAGTTGGCTCTTGCGCTCAGATTGGAAAGAATGTTCACCTCAGTGGTGGAGTTGGTATTGGAGGTGTGCTTGAACCTGTTCAGGCTGCCCCTGTTATTATTGAAGACGATTGTTTTATCGGCTCGCGTTGCATTGTGGTGGAAGGCGTGCACGTGCAAAAGCAAGCTGTTCTTGGTGCAAACGTTGTACTTACAAAATCTACCAAAATTATTGATGTTACAGGTGAAAAGCCGGTTGAACACAGAGGTTTTGTTCCTTCACGTTCAGTTGTTATTCCTGGTTCATATTCCAAAAAATTTCCTGCAGGAGATTTTCAGGTTCCTTGTGCGCTAATCATTGGCCAGCGCAAAGAAAGTACTGATTTGAAAACATCGCTGAATGATGTATTGCGTGAACATAATGTAGCAGTGTAAATGAAATTTCTTGTAATTCAGACAGCTTTTCCGGGCGATGTAATACTCGCTTCAGCGGTAGTGGAAAAGTTACATGAATTTCATCCAACTTCACAGATTGATTTCTTATTGCGAAAAGGAAACGAGTCAATTTTTGACAATCATCCGTTTTTATGCAAACTATTGATTTGGGATAAAAAACAAAGCAAGTTCTCTGAGATTTTTCGCATTCTAAACGATGTAAGAAAGGAGAACTATGATTATGTCATCAATCTTAACCGCTTTGCCAGTTCAGGTTTTATTACTGCATTTTCAGGTGCAAACAATAAAATAGGATTCGACAAAAATCCATTTTCATTTCTGTTCACCCAAAAACTTCAACACAAAATAGGAGATGGAACGCATGAGGTAAATCGAAATCAACAACTAATTTCATCAATAACCAATAGCAAACCATCAACTCTTAAACTCTATCCATCTGAGAATGATTTTCAAAAAGTTTTAGAATATAAAAACACAAAATATAGCTGTATAGCACCTGCTTCTGTTTGGTTTACCAAGCAGTGGAGTACTCGTAAATGGGTTGAACTAATTAACCTTTTTCCTGCTGAACAAAATGTTTACCTGCTTGGAGCTCCTTCTGATTCTAAACTTTGTGAGGAAATAAAGTCATCTGTCACTTCGAGTGTAGTCGGGAAGCAAATCATTAATCTTTCATGAAAATTAAGTTTTCTGCAATCAGGAGCATTAATGAAAGATGCAATTATGAATTATGTAAATGACTCTGCACCTTTGCATTTAGCTTCTGCAGTTAATGCCCCTGTTACAGCTGTTTTTTGTTCAACAATTCCCGAATTTGGTTTCGGGCCGTTGAGCGATAAATCATTTATTGCTCAGACTAAAGAAAATCTATCCTGCCGCCCCTGTGGCTTACATGGAAAAAGTTCATGTCCTGAGAAACATTTTAAATGTGCAGAAAGTATCAGGGCCGAAGATGTTTTTTCGTTTTCTTTGAATAACTAATTTATGCAAATCGATAAAAAAATACTTGATCAGGAATTGACCAACGCGCTTGCTGCGCTTCATTCAGGAGGAACAATTTTGTATCCTACTGATACTGTTTGGGGAATTGGTTGTGACTGTACTAATGAGCGTGCAGTAGACAAAATTTTCAAAATCAAGAAAAGGGATTCTCTTAAAAGTCTGGTTTTGCTTGTTGATAATGATGCACGTCTTTTGCGTTATGTAAAAACAGTACCTGAAATGGCTTGGGAGCTCATGCAATACAGTGAGAAACCTCTGACCATTGTTTATCCGGAAGGGAAAAATGTTGCAAAAAACATGATTGGCCCGGATAAAAGCATTGCTATTCGCGTTACTTCTGATTTGTTCTGCAAAAAATTAATAACTGTCTTTGACAATGGGTTGGTCTCTACTTCTGCCAATATCAGCGGAAATGCATCGCCTGAGAACTTTTCTGATATTGATGAAGAGATAATAAGCGCTGTAAATTATGTGGTAAATTTGCGCCAGGAAGAAAGAACTCCCGCTTCACCTTCTTCCATAATTAAAATTGGATTGAAAGGCGAAATTCAAATCATCAGGAAATAGTTTCTTTGTCATGCTAAGCGTAGTCGAAGTATTTTTATTATAGTCCTTCGGCTGCCCTCAGCGTAACAACATAAATGAAAGCACACCTTCAAAATAGTATCTTCAAAATAATTTCAGAAACAGCAGCTGAATTAGATATTAAAGCTTATGTTATTGGTGGTTTTGTACGCGATATTTTTCTCAGTAAAGAATCAAAAGACATTGATATTGTTACTACAGGAGATGGAATAGAACTTGCTAAAAAGGTTTCAGAAAAACTGAAGGACAGTCATT
>SXHM01000215.1 GCA_005773695.1 Bacteroidota bacterium | reverse complement strand
GCTTTAGCTTATTCTGTTTTTGCATCTTTCCGCACTCCCGGTAAAAAAGAAAAAGCAAATTATGTTTTAGCTTACATAGGAACGCAAGCTGATAAATTACCAGAAGCAATGAAAGGCATGAATGATTTGCTGAACGAAATGCCTGAATCAGAACATCTCTTTAATGCAGCTAAAAATGCGGTAATTCAGAAGATAAGAACAGAACGTATTACCAAATCAGGTGTGTTATTCAGCTATGAACGTGCAAAAAGGTTGGGATTGGATTACGACCTGCGCAAAGATATTTTTGAAAAAGTACAACCGATGAAATTAGCAGAAGTGAAAGCATTTCACAACGGATATTTCAAAAACAAAAACTTCAATATTCTTGTGCTTGGCGATAAAAAGAAATTAGATATTCCAACTTTGCAGAAATACGGTGAAGTGAAGTATCTAACGCTGGAAGATGTATTCGGATATTGATTGCTATTTCTTATTAACCAGATAAGCATTTGCCTGCGCCAAGGGAGTAAGCACCATATCATTAACACAGAAATGTGCGGGGCGTGAAGCTGCATACCAGATTGCATCAGCAATATCAGTTGCTGTAAGAGGCTGATAGCCTTTGTAAACATTATCTGCTTTTTCTTTATCGCCATGAAAGCGAACAACGGAAAATTCGGTTTCCACTAAACCAGGTGCAATGTTGGTTACTTTGATTCCATGAGGCAATAAGTCAATTCGCATAGAACGCGATAGCGCATCAACAGCGTGTTTGGTTGCGCAATAGACATTTCCATTGGGATAAACATCTTTACCTGCTAGCGAAGCAATGTTGATGATGTGTCCGGAGTTTCTTGCAATCATCAAAGGCGAAACGGCACGCGTAACATAGAGCAAACCTTTAATATTGGTGTCAATCATTTTTTCCCAGTCATCTAATTCTCCATTTTGGATTGGTCCAAGTCCTGAGGCAAGACCAGCATTGTTTATCAGCACGTCAATGTTCTTCCAGTTGCTATGTAAGGAAGAAATGCTTTTTTCTACTTCAATGTTGTTTCTCACATCAAAACACAGGGTCAGAACTTCAACGTTTTGTTTTCTTAATTCTTCAGCAAGTTTATCAAGTCGTTCTTTTCTTCTTCCTGTAATAATTATGTTGTATTTATTGGCAGCAAAAATACGGGCAGCGGCTTCGCCAATGCCTGATGTCGCTCCGGTTATGAGAATTGTTTTATTTAACATTAGTCCTTTTTAAGATTAACCAAATAACCAAATATGGCTGCGGTAAAAAACATGATGAGACTGTAAATAGCAGCAGGAATTCCCATTGCAGAACTTCCTAAAACATTTATGGCTATAAAAATTGCAAGTGTTCCGTTATGAATTCCTATTTCCATGCCTATTGCTATGGCTTGTTTTTTTTCAAGGTTTATGAGGCGGGGAATAAAATAACCTGTAACCATGCTCAGCAGATTAAATACCAATGCAGGAATGCCTACCTGCTGAAAATACTCGAGCATGTGGGCTTTTTCTTTTAAAACTGCGCCAACTATAACCAATGCAAGAAACAATGCCGACAAAATTTTTACGGGTTTATCTAACTTGTGGGTAATTGCAGGTGCTTTTGATTTAATGATCATGCCTATTGCAACAGGAATTAATACAATTGCAAAAACTTTTGATACCTCTTCAAAGGGCATTTTCAATTCCTGTTCGGTGAAGAAATAAGCTGAGGAAAGTTGAACTATAAAAGGAAGAGTAAAAAGAGTTAATACACTGTTCACCGCAGTAAGTGTGATATTCAGTGCTACATCGCCTTTAGAAAGATGGCTGTAAAGGTTAGCTGTTGCTCCTCCGGGTGAAGCTGATAACAGCATTAGTCCTACTGCCAGCTCGGGTGAAAGACCGAAACCTTTTGCTACTCCAAAACAAACCAATGGCAGCAGAAGCATCTGACAAGCGAGTCCTACTAAAACGGCTTTGGGGTAAACAACAACCCTTTTGAAATCAGCTATGGTAAGCGAGAGACCAAGTCCCAGCATAATAACACCTAAAGCAATGGGCATTATAATAGTTAAAAGTGAATTGTCTTGCATAGTTTAGTAGTATTTGGGTTTATGGTTCAATGATACAAATCTTATTACAATCTGAACAGATTGGTGAATTAATAGGACGAAACAACTTTATTGTCGGGCGTATGGAGATATATATTTATTTTGTGGCCAATTATTAATCATTTATCAAACCACACAATGTCAACAGGAACAGTAAAATTTTACAATGCAGCAAAAGGCTACGGATTTATTAAAGCAGATGAAACCAACCAGGAAGTATTTGTTCATGCAACCGGATTAGTAGATCAGGTTCGCCAGGACGATAAGGTTACTTTCGAAGTTCAGGAAGGCAAAAAAGGGCCAAATGCGGTTAACGTAAAGAAGGCTTAAGAATTCTTACTTCTAAGAGAAAAAAGGTCCTGCTGAAAAGCGGGACTTTTTTTTGAACTCAGGCAAAAGCCATTTTTTCAAACACCCTCCCAAGTATTTGTTCTGAAGGTGCACCCAACCAGTTTTCGAGCAATGTTGCATATACCTGTCTGAAATCAATTGTGTGTTTCAGATTTCCATCTGTTAAATTTTCAAGATCATGTAAGGGATTTAATATTCCTGAACTTGCAAGTTTACCACCTGCAATAAATACATTTCCTGCCGTTCCATGGTCGGTTCCCTTTCCGGCATTTTGTGCTACGCGTCTGCCGAATTCTGAAAAGGTAAGAATCATTGTATCGTCAAAACGCTTATTCATTTTTAAGTCATAACAGAAAGCTTTCAGCGTATCTGAATATATTTTAAGCAATCTGTTTTGCGAAAATTTCTGAAGAGCATGTGTATCAAAACTGCCGAGCGAAATATAGTAGACCTGAGTTTCGGAACCTGAAACGATAAGTTCAGCAATTGTTTTCATTCTGTTGCCGAACTCATGATAAGGGTATACTGTTGCCGACTTAAATATCTTTGACTTAGCATAAATATAGTCTGTTGATTGCAATGTTTCTACCAACGTTTTATGAAGAAAAGTAGCATTGGGATGACTATGTTCTTCTGCATGTTGCATATTAGCTACACTGCGTGAAATGCTGTTTTGAGCCGAACGGTTAAGAATATCAGGACTGCTGCAAGCAATCGCTTTCATTTTTTCGCCTTTCATTGCAAGACTGAGGCTATCATCAATTTCAATAGCCGTATGTGGATTTGCACATTCAGATGAGCAGGTTTGATCTAAAAACCGCCCAAGCCATCCGGTTGAAGAATATGCATCAGAATCTGTTGCCCCGTGCCAAATGTCCATAGAGCGAAAATGGGATAAAACAGGATTATCATAGCCCACTGAATTAATAACAGCAAGATTTCCATTATCATAGAGCTCAGCCAAAGCAGCAAGATTATTATTGAATGCAGCATTATCAGTGATTTTTATCAGTTCATTCTGCTGTAGTCCTATGGAAGGTCTTGCTTTGTAGTACTCATCATTACGAAAAGGAACGAGCGTATTCAGCCAATCGTTTCCTCCTGAAAGTTGAACTACAACCAATACTTTACCTTTTCCCTGACCCGGAAGAATAAGCCTTCCAGATGCTTTCAAAAATTCAGGCATCATGAATGCTGCTGATGCAAGAGCTGATAATTTTAAAAATTCTCTTCTGTTATTCATAATTATATAAGTTGAAATTCGGGTAGTGACATTATTGCTGCAGAAAATGTTATAACTCTTCGTTCATCGGTATATGAATCCGTGTGTTTATGTAAAAGATTAATATCTATCGTTTTTGTATCGCACTGTAAAAGCGACTGCAGAAGAATTTCATCTATTTCATATCCATTTTTACCGGTACATTCATTAACCAACTGACTCCAATCGGTTTTGATTTTTATTTTCTTTTCAGCCACTTCCTCTTCTACACTTTCATTATCAAATTCTTGCTTAGGACGCAAATCGGGGCCAGCACCCAGTAATGCATACTGCGGCAAATTCATGCGCAGCAATAAGGTTGAACTA
Organism: Bacteroidota bacterium; assembly: GCA_005773695.1. Next base: position 169 of record SXHM01000215.1, on the reverse strand, counting down.
TCTATCCATTGCTGTGAACCTTTCCAACCTGCCACATTGGGCGGAAAAAAGAGAACCTGACCCAATAAATCCTGTAGCTTTAGCATGTATTTTTCGCGCTTAAATTCAAACTTAATTAACTTACGGTAGCGAACAATCAACTCAACTGGTGATGCACTTTTTACTCCTC
>SXHM01000214.1 GCA_005773695.1 Bacteroidota bacterium | reverse complement strand
GGATTGGAAGTATTGGGCTTTAAAACAGATTTCACATTCTATAACTCAGCCGACCGCAAAATTGAACAGGCAGAAAATACCACTGAGTTTGCAGCGTATGTTAAGTACCGCGCAAATCTTGGCAAATTAGTTCTTGAGCCAAGTTTCCGTTTTCAATATTATGCTTCGCTCTCTACTCCATCATTTGAACCAAGACTGGGTGCGAAATACAACATCACTGATTGGTTGAGGATTAAATATGCAGGAGGTTTTTATTCGCAAAATCTTTTGAGTGCTAATTCAGACCGTGATGTGGTGAATTTATTTTACGGTTTTCTTTCAGGACCGGATAACCTTCCCAAACAATTTCAGGGAGAGGATGTAACACACAAACTACAGAAATCAATACACAACATTGCAGGATTTGAAGTGGATTTAACCAAGCGTATAAGTCTTAATATTGAAGGATACATGAAACATTTCACACAGTTAACCAACATCAACCGTGACAAACTTTTTGATGATAATGCAGCAAATACAGATGTTCCTGATGTTTTGAAAAAAGATTACATTATTGAAAAAGGTAAAGCAATGGGTATTGATTTCCTGTTGAAATATGACTACAAACGTTTTTATTTCTGGGGAGTTTATTCACTTGCCAAGAATACACGCACTGATGAGTTGAGAACCTATGCCCCGGTATTTGACCGCAGACATAATGTCAACATAGTTGCAGCTTATAAATTAGGTAAAACATTGAGTTGGGAATTAAGCGCTCGTTGGAATTTAGGTTCCGGTTTTCCGTTTACCAAAACACAAGGCTATTATCCAAACCTGAATTTCTCAGGAGGAATTACAACAGATTATACAACAGCTAACAATATCGATAATGCATCACTAGGAATTGTTTACGGTGATATAAACACAGGAAGACTTTCTTACTATCACCGCTTCGACCTTTCGGTAAAGAAAACTATTACATTCACGAAAAACACTACACTTGAATTTAACTTGAGTGTAACCAATGTGTATAACCGCGAGAATGTATTTTATTTCGACAGGATAAAATACCAGCGTGTAAATCAGTTGCCTATTTTACCAAGTCTTGGTATAGCATTCAGATTTTAATTCATGGATTTTCTGCCCGAAGAAATAGAACAATTTGTTGAGGCGCATACCCGTCCCGAAACAGAAGTTCTGAAACAACTTAATCGCGAAACTTACGTGAAAGTGTTGATGCCACGTATGCTTTCAGGCCATTTACAGGGACAGGTTCTGCGTATGCTTAGTTTGATGATTAAGCCAAAGAATATTCTTGAAGTAGGCACGTTTACAGGCTATTCAGGCATTTGTCTTTCAGAAGGTTTACAGGAAGGCGGAAAACTTATAACAATTGATGTAAATGCTGAACTGGAAGAGATGGTTCGCAATTATTTTAAACTGGCTGGCGCAGAAAATAAAATTGATTATCGCATCGGAAATGCCATGCATATAATTCCTGAGCTGAATGAAAAGTTTGACCTTGTTTTTATTGATGCAGATAAGGAGAATTACTCTAACTACTTCGATTTAGTATTTGATAAAGTAAATACCGGAGGCTATATCATTGCTGATAATGTTTTGTGGAGTGGCAAAGTAATCGCTCCTAAAGACAAAATGGATAAGGATACAAAGGCTATTGTTTCTTATTCAGAAAAAGTTCATGCAGACAACCGTGTGGAAAATGTTTTATTTCCTGTGCGTGATGGTTTGCTTGTTGCAAGAAAAATAGTTTAATTTGCTCCCGATTAAACAACCCCGCCTATAGAAAATTTCTACTAAACACTTTGCCGAAAAAAGTTTTTTAGAAATTTCTCATTGAAGAAAATTATAGTTTCAGTTACTAATGACCTCAGCACCGACCAGCGTGTTGACCGCGTCTGCAATACCTTGCAACGAAATGGCTTTGATGTGTTATTGGTCGGCAGGGAACTGAAAAACAGCAAATCTATAAATCTCCGTGCCTACCAAACTCACCGTATGAAATTGTGGTTTGAAAAAGGTTTTCTCTTTTATGCTTCCTTCAACATAAGTTTGTTTTTCTTTTTGTTGTTTGCAAAAGCAGATGTATTGCTGGCAAATGATTTAGATACACTTCCTGCAAACTTTCTTGCTTCAAAAATTAAATCACAAACGCTGGTTTACGATAGTCATGAATACTTTACAGGAGTTCCTGAAATTCAAGACCGACCGTTTGTTAAGACAACCTGGAAAAGGATTGAACGTTTTATTCTCCCCCAAATAAAACATGCATATACCGTAAACCAATCCATTGCTAAACTATATAAAGATGAATACAGCATTGATTTTGGAGTTGTACGAAATCTTCCTTTAAAAGGAAATACAAGTGTTAAAGCTAAAACACGAAAAGAACTTGGTTTGCCCGGAAACAAAAAGTTAATCTTGTTGCAAGGTTCAGGAATAAATATTGACAGAGGAGGAGAGGAGGCTGTTCAGGCAATGGAGTTTCTGGACAATTCAATTCTATTGATTATAGGAAGCGGTGATGTTATTGATACGTTGAAAGCGATGAGCGAGAAGCCTTTTATAAAAGGGAAAGTAATTTTTAAAGGTAAACTTCCATATACTGAAATGTTGGAATATACAACCAATGCAGATGTGGGAATTTCGTTTGACAAAGACACCAATATTAATTACCGTTTCAGCCTGCCCAATAAAATATTTGATTACATACAATGCGGTATCCCTGTTTTGGCTTCACGTTTACCCGAGATTGAAAATATAATAACGGCTTATCATGTTGGTGATTTTATTGAAACCCATGAACCCAAACACATTGCTAAAAAACTGAATGAAATGCTTAGTGATATAAAGAAACAGGCAGAGTGGAGATCAAATACTGCTGAAGCTGCAAAATCTCTGAATTGGGAAAATGAAGAATTAAACGTGCTTAAAATTTTTGCAAATATTGGCTGATAGACATTTACATATCATCTCATTTGATATTCCGCTTCCTGCGAATTATGGAGGCGCTATTGATGTTTTTTATAAACTTAAAGCCTTAGCTGCTGAAGGAATTAAAATACATCTTCACTGTTACGAGTATGGCAGAAAGCCGGTGAAAGAATTGGAAGAGTATTGTGTAAGCGTTGATTATTACAAAAGGAAAACAACGCGTCAGCGTTTGTTGAGTATGAAGCCTTATATTGTTGTTACACGCAATTCTGATGAACTGATTGATAATCTTTTGAAGGATAATCACCCTATTCTATTTGAAGGATTGCATTGTTGTTATTATCTGGATGATAAACGTCTTGCAGGACGAACAAAGATTGTTAGAACCCACAACATTGAGCACGATTATTATTTAAACCTTGCAAGGGTGGAGCGTGATGTTTTTAAGAAATATTACTTCTACAATGAATCATACAAGCTGCAACGATTTGAAAAAGTTCTGAACCATGCCACTGGAGTGGCAGCTATTTCAAAAAACGATGTTGATTACTTTGCAGAGAAATACAGAAATGTTAAACACATCAGCGCTTTTCATCCGAATGAAAAAGTGGAGATAAAATCAGGTAAAGGCGAATTTGTATTGTATCACGGAAGTCTTGAAGTGGGAGAAAACAATTAGGCTGCTTTGTTTCTTGTCAATCAGGTTTTCGCTAATCTGAAGGTTCCCTTTGTGATTGCAGGAAACAAACCGTCAAAAGAATTGAAAGAAGCGGTTGCAAAATACAACCACATTACTTTAAAAATTGATAGTTCAACTAATGAGATTTATCAACTCATTGCTGATGCGCAAATCAATATCCTTCCAACATTTCAATCAACAGGTATTAAATTGAAACTGCTTGCTGCTTTATACAAGGGCAGGCATTGTGTTGTTAACTCATTTATGGTTGAGAATACAGGACTTGAAGAAATATGTACTGTAGCCAATACATCTCAGGAGATGCAGGAAATAGTGAAGAAATTATTTACCCAAACATACAGCGAAGTTGATATTGAAAACAGAAAAAGAATATTGTTAAACGGTTTCGGAAACCCGGAAAATATTCGGAAACTGATTAAAGTTATCTATCTTCCTCAACCTGCTGTTGCGGGTTGATTTGCTGACGCTGCGGCATTTCAATGATAATACCGTGCTCACATTTTAGTGTGCGAGCAGAAAAACGTTTGAAGAATGAATAAATATGTGTTGCCATAATTACTGCTTTTCCGTTCTTGCTAATTTCAATCATCAGTTGCAGAATTCCTAAAGAAGTATCAGGGTCCAGATTTCCTGTTGGCTCATCGGCAAGAATTAAATCAGGATCATTCAACAGCGCACGGGCAATGGAAACTCGCTGCTGTTCTCCTCCCGAAAGCTGATGTGTCATTTTCTTTTCCCTTCCCGAAAGTCCAGTGCGCTCCAATACCTCTTTTATTTTAGCATCCATCTTCGCTTTGTCTTCCCAACCGGTTGCTTTCAAAACAAACACAAGATTGTCATGAACGTTTCTATCTGAAAGTAATTGAAAATCCTGAAACACAATTCCCAATTTTCTGCGCAGAAATGGAATCTCTTCTTCTTTGATAGTCTCTAAATGGTAACCTGCTACAGTTGCATTTCCTTTTAATAAAGCCAAATCAGCATAAAGTGTGCGCATAAAACTACTTTTTCCGCTGCCGGTTCTGCCAATAAGGTAAACAAACTCCCCTTTATGAATGTTAAGTGAAATATCGCTCAGCACTAAATTGTTTCGCTGAATAACTGAAACGTTTGAAAGTTCAACTATTGGCTCTTGCTTATGTTCGCTCATGATTTTTTTTTGATTGTGCCAAAAGTAAGAATTATAAATACTTCACATCTACAATATAGTTGGGCTTACATCGTTAACATACTTCAAACAAATAATTTGAAGCTATCTTAAGTTCTATCGTTTTCTTCGTTGGAATTTTTAATTCACTTATCATTGATTTATTCAAAAAAGAGGAAATGTCATTATAGTATTCCCTCAGTAAATACTTTTCAACATCTACTTATTTCAGAATTTGAAAACTTATTTTTGCTGATAAGTTTTTCTCCCCTAATTTTCTTTCATGCCCGCCTTTTCTCACCTCCATGTCCATACCCAGTTTTCGTTACTCGATGGTGCAGCCAATATTTCGTCACTATACAAAAAGGCCATTGCAAGCGAAATGCCGGCACTTGCCATTACCGACCATGGAAATATGTTTGGCGCCTTTAAATTTGTAGCAGAAGCATTAAAGCACAATACGCCTGAAAATCCCAATAAAATTAAACCTATTGTGGGTTGTGAGTTTTATTTGGTTGATAGTCGCCACCGTAGGCAGTTTACTAAAGACGATAAAGATGTACGCTATCATCAGTTGATGTTAGCTAAAAATGCGGAAGGGTACAAAAACCTTATCAAACTTTGTTCGCTTGGTTACATGGAAGGTTTGTATGGAAAGTATCCGCGTATTGACAAAGAGTTGGTATTGAAATATCACACAGGCTTAATTGCAACAACCTGTTGT
>SXHM01000213.1 GCA_005773695.1 Bacteroidota bacterium | reverse complement strand
CTCCTTTCAACGCAAAAAAAATGGAACCGGGAATAATGTTTCTCGTGTCGGTGCAAACAACAGGATTTTGCAAAAACAACTGATATAATTCAGAAATACTTGTCATGCCGTAAAACTAAAAAAGCCCTGTCGAACTATTTCGACAGGGCTTTTTATTTATTAACTATGGACTATTAAAATCCTGTTGGACTACCTACTCTGGTCATTGCGCATCTGAAACCTAAGAAATCTGTGCTTTGCTTTTCATCCAAAAATCTGCGTGTTCCGGGAACCATCCAATATGCGCGGTCTTTCCATGAACCACCTTTGTAAACACGTGCTTTGTCATTTACCAATGAAGTAATGCCGTAATCATACATGCGCTTGTCGGTTTTAGCATCGTCTTTAAACTCTTCATTGTTATAGAAAATACTTGATTCAAAATCGCCATCTACAAAATTGATATTATCGGATTTGTTATAATTTCTTCTGTCAAGACTTTCTTCTTCAGTTACTCCTCTCCAGATAACACGTCCCAAACTATCTTTCTCTGCAATTGCACCTTCCTCATCTCTTAATTGAGTTTGGTAAACGTTACCTCTGAAAGCACGGAAGTCCGTTTCATCTTCCTGAGAAAGTGGACGGTAAACATCCATTACCCACTCGCTCACGTTACCGGCCATGTTATACAAACCGTAATCGTTTGGCCAGTATGAATCAACAGGTGCAGGAATATCAGCATTGTCATTCAGGTTACCGGCAACACCCATGTTATCACCGCGTCCTCTTTTAAAGTTGGCTAATATATCTCCTTTGTTGCTTTCATCCGGATTACGAACGGTTTCTCCGTTCCATGGGTACAGTTTTCGTTCAGTTACCCTTTCAAACACGGTGTTTCCAATCAAACCAAGTGCAGCAAATTCCCACTCAGCTTCAGTTGGTAAGCGATATTCAGGAAGGAAAATTCCATCCTCAATACGAACTTTACGGGTGTCTTTATTTGGGTCAAGGTCATATAAATCACTTTTTACCAAACCTTCATATTGTCCTGCTAAGTAAGCTTCTGTATTGAAGTTATCGTCATCAACCTGATTTGGGTTCACACGTAAAATTCCTTCACGGATCAAAATCATTTCGTTTACACGGTCAGTTCTCCATGCGCAATAGTCAGTTGCCTGCAACCAATTGATACCAACAACAGGATAATACTGATAAGAAGGATGACGCAGATAAAGCTCTACATAAGGCTCATTATAAGCCAATTTATCCCTCCAAACTAAAGTGTCAGGTAATGCTTTTTTGAAAACCTCAGGATAACTTTCATAAAATACACGTGTTAACCAATAAAGGTACTCTCGGTAATCTACGTTTTTTACTTCAGTTTCATCCATATAAAATGAAGAAACAGTAACCCTTCTTGGCACATTGTTCCAATCGTAACGAACATCCTGTTCAACTCGTCCCATTGAAAAAGTACCTCCTTCAATAAAAACTAAACCGGGTCCAGTTTCCTGTCCATCATAATCTACAACCTCAAAACCTCCGTTTTTAGAATTGTTGTAGTCCCATCCGGTTGTGCTCGATTTTTCTTTCTGACATGAAGTAATAGTTGCCAGAACTAAAGACATAGCTGATAATTTAATTGCTATTCCTTTTAATGTTTTCATGTTATTTATGAATTGGTTTTAATTGTATAACGCTGCGAAAAAATTATTATTGTGTGCTATTGAAATTATTTTTAGAACGAAGGGCAACTAATAGCTCTGAACTTCTTTTTCTTAGGCTTGCAAGGGAATTGCATTGCCACCGAAAATTCGTGCGAACCTGCAGTTGCGTTACTTAGTTTTGATACCGTTACATCATAGCTATAACCGAATTTAAATCCTTGATACTGAAATCCAACAAGGGCTATAAACGCATCTGCGTTAAAAAAGTTCTGTCTAAACCACAACCCACCTACAAAAACACCTTTGTTGATGTAAAACCCGTAGTTGATTTGCTGGAAATCCTGTTGCTGTTGATACAACACGTTAAGCGACCAGTTTCCTTTTTCTTTTCTTTTCTTGTTAAAATAAGAAACAAAACCGATATGCCCCGTCAATTTCATTGGAAGTTTGCTTACCCCAAGAAAACCTTCATCAGGTTGGGTAAGGTGATGAGCTGCAAAGCCCACATAAAAACGTTCGCTGAAACCTAATAACCCTGCTGAAAAATCAGGAAACCCTCTGCTGTTTCTTCCAAAAATCTCATTTGTATTATAAATAAATCCGTAACGAGAATCAATCTGATCGCCAAAAGTAAGTTTACTCCAATCAATTTTCTTTTGCATATAGCTCGCCTGCAGACCTAATTTCATTGAAAATTTACGGCTTACCTCCAAGCGATACGAATACATGAGGTTAATTCCTAAGGTATTTAAAGTTCCTTCTCCTGCTCTGTCGTTAGTAACTAAGAGTCCTACTCCTCCATGCAATGCATCAAAATGTTGGTCGTAAGAGGCACTATACGTAACATAAGTTCCTGAAATAGCAGGCCACTGATTTCGGTAGTTCATTATAATTCTTGGGCAAATTGCTGTTCCGGCAAAAGCTGGGTTTAAGTAGAGTGGATTGGCGTAAAACTGGGT
>SXHM01000212.1 GCA_005773695.1 Bacteroidota bacterium | reverse complement strand
ATTGCAAAAGCAATCTTTATAAAACGAAACGTAAAATGATGAATACTCTCAGGCGAAAAGAGAAAAAGGAAAGGCCTGATAAGTAGTTTATACATTACTAATTCATTCCGCTGTTAACCCAGCATTCAATCATTTTTATTTTGTCGTCACTCAACTTTGGATTGTATTGTGGCATAGCTACACAGCCTTTGTTTTGTTTTACAGCACAAACTAATTTACCGCTTCTTGCTTCGCTGTATAGTACTTCATCAATTGTAAAGTCAAGTCCTCCTCGCTTTTTTGCAGGTCCGTGACAACCATTGCAACTTTCATTCAGTATTGGTTTTATGTTGGCAACATAGGTGTAGGCAGCAGTTCCGCAATCTGCTTTGGGTTCAGCAGCATTAGTAGTTGTTGCAGTAGAAGTTTCTTTTGTGGTTTTGCAGGCTGCTAATACAGCAAATACTGCTATTAAAAAGTAAGATGTTTTTTTCATTGTTAAATTTATTTGCGGCAAAAGTAAAAGAAAACCAGTAAAAATTTAATTTACTTTTTTGCAGCAATCATCCAGTTTACCAACTGCTTTAGGCTCGGCTTTTACATCATCGGCATCAAAGCCAATGGCAGCTATAGCCAGCCTCAGCTTTTCAGGTGTGGTTTGCTTAGTGTTATAGGTTATGGTTATGGTCATTGCCTTATCATCAAAGCTAAAATCCTTGATTCCTTTTATAAAAGGCAGCTCGCGGTCAAACCTTCCTCCGCAGCTTTCGCACTGCTTGCAATGGTCGCAGTAGATTTGGGTTTTAATGGTAAGGGTTTCTGTTTTTTTAGATTGTTGTGCAGAAACACCTGACACTACTGATAATAATACTATCGCTAGAAGATATTTTTTCATAAGGCAAAGGTGCTGATTTTATTTTCTCTGAAGAATCCAACGTATACCAACAAAAAATCTGCGTGTCTGCAAAGGTCCCCAGGCATAGGCTGTATCAAAATCTTTGCCGAAAGGATTAGCCGCATCAATCAGAGGAGAACTTTGTGTCCAGTTGAAAATATTTTTAACTCCGGCATACACGCTGAAAGACTTAATTTCTTTTGTAATCTGAATATTCTGTATCGTAAACCATGGAGATGATTCGGGTCGGGTAAACGGTGAATCGTAATGCGGAAGTTTTTGTGGTCCCATAACTCTTCCGGTATAATCAACTGACAATTTCAGTTTGCGGAATTTATATCCTACCACAAATGTTCCAGAAAAAGCAGGTGTAAATAATTGTTTCTCTTTTATTTTCTCTCCTCCTGTATTTTCTGTTACCTGAAATACATCCTGAAAAGTACCACCTAAATTCACGCGCAGAGGAAAAGAAAATGAATGATTAATGCTGGCAGCAAAACCTCTTGTAACACCAAACCCACCAAGGTTGTCATAAACAATCAAATCGGGATCTATTGTGTAGTCAGGCACAATTTTATTGGTAAAGTAAGTATAAAAGGCATCCACATCCAATGTTCCAGTGCCATTAGCAAAACTGTAAACATGATTTACATTCAGGTTTACATTATACGATTGCTCAGGCTCCAGATTATTTTTAATCACAACCTGCCGCGCTCCTGTTAAAGCAGCATGGTCTTCTGTAAATAAATGAACCAAACGGAATCCCGTTCCGCTGTTAAACCTCACTGTTGTATAGGTTCTTATCTTTTGTTTAAAGCTAAGGCGTGGTGAAAAAATAAATCCATGATTTTCGTGATGGTCAACTCTCACACCTGCCAACAACACCGATGTTTTACCGATGCTGTATTCGTCCTGCACAAACAAGCCCGGAATAAATTTCCTGTCGTTGGTATTGGCAAGCGAGTTATCATAATAAAATTGATAACGCAATGTAAATCCAGTCAGCACATCGTGTTTTCCAAATTTACGGTTCCATAACAGATTCGAGAAAAAAATCTGCTGTTGAGCGCGGTAATATGTTTTACCATAATAACTATCCTGATCATGAAAATTATACGAATAGTCAATCCTCAAATGATGATTGCTGACCGGCAATTGATACGAACCTATTACTTCCATGCGATTGGTATAAATCGATTCACCGTAAACACTATGACTGCCGCGATGTTCAGGCTGCCACTGCATCACACCTCCAAAACGATATTCTGAATAATAACGCAAAGCAATATTGGCAATGCGATTTTCTTTCCGAGCAATACTCCATTTATTAAACAACGTAAAGCGATTGTTTAAGGGGATGTCTGTAAAATTATCATCATTAAAATCCATGCGGTACTGATTGCGGTAATAGTTTCCGCTCATCGTTGTCGTTAGTTTTTTTCCGATTTTAGGAGTAACTGCAAAATCAACATTCAATTCACGATGCGAAGTGTAATAGGTATTAAAGCTAATGATTGGCATTTTTTCGGGTTTGGTAGTAATAATATTAATCACTCCACCCACAGCTTCACTGCCATATAATGTGGAAGACGGGCCTTTTATAATCTCCACTCTGTCAACAAGCGAAGTTGGTATCCCGTTAAAGCCGTAAACCGTAGCAAGTGCACTCATAATAGGCATTCCATCAATCAGCACTAACGTGTAAGGACCTTCCATTCCGTTGATGTGAATATCGTTTGTGCCACATACTCCGCAATTAATTTGTTCCTGAACACCATTTACGGTTTGTACTGCTTCAATTATATTATTGGTGGGATTATTTTGCAGAAATTTTTGCGTGATTACATCAATCTTTACTGGCGAAGCAGAGATAAAAGTCTCCTTCATAGTTCCAGTAACCACTACCTGGTCTAATGAAACTGAAGAAGGAGTTAGAACAATTGAAACAGAAGCTGTATCTCCATTAATAACATTTACCTTCTGACGGTATTTTTCAAACCCCAGAACCGAAACAATTAATTCTTGCTCGCCAGCTATAATATTATTAAAAATAAAATTACCCTCAATATCCGAAGCTGTTCCCACCTTGCTGTCCCTCATGCCAATGTTTGCAAAAGGAATAGCTTTATTACTCCCCATAACAATTCCTTTTATTGTTCCACCTTGCCCAAAAGCATCAGCTATAATAATGATACAGAACAAAAATGTAAAATGCGTCTTAGCCATATCAGTTTAATTACTCATAAATCAGGTACAAACTTAATTATATTTTAGACTAACCTAAATTATATTTTTATTTTATTAAAAAAAAATTTACATTTGCATATAAAATATGAATTCATGAATTCACTTACTGAAGAAAATTATCTAAAAGCAATTTATAAACTTCTGGATGGAGAAAAAGGAACGGTTACCACCAACTCCATTGCCAATAAAATGAGCACAAAAGCTGCTTCTGTAACAGATATGCTGAAAAAACTTTCGGATAAAAAATTAATTAATTACGAGAAATATTACGGAGTAAAGCTGACTGCAAAAGGTGAAAAAGTGGCGCTGCAAATCATCAGAAAGCACCGCCTATGGGAAATGTTTCTGGTAGAAAAGTTAGAATTTGGCTGGGACGAAGTACATGATGTTGCCGAACAATTAGAGCACATCGCTTCCGAAAAACTGGTGGCCCAGATAGATAAATTTCTTAACTACCCTAAGGTTGACCCACATGGCGACCCTATTCCCGATTCAAACGGAAAACTGCATGTACAGAAATCTGCATTACTCTCCACATTTAAAGAAAATGAAATCTGCCTGATGACGGGGGTTGTTGATCACAGTCCGGCTTTTCTGCAATACCTCGCAAAAACAGAAATCACTTTGGGCAGCAGCATAAAAATAAATAACATCAATGATTTCGATCGCTCACTTCAAATAGCTGTGGGTAAGGGCAAACCTTTTTTTATAAGCAACGAAGTGGCAAAAAATATTCTTGTGACATTTAAATAATAACACCATGAACTTACAAGACATAGAAACATTCATCAGCCAATACACTCCAATTCAACAGGCTTTGGCAGCCACAACCTTCACCTGGCTTTTAACTGCACTAGGTGCATCGTTTGTCTTTTTCTTCAAAACAATGAATCGGCAGTTCTTTGATGGCATGCTTGGTTTCACTGGCGGGGTAATGATTGCAGCAAGCTATTGGAGTCTCCTAGCACCTGCCATTGAAATAAGCCCTATCTCTAATCCAGGAGTTCCTAATTGGTTTCCTGCGGCTGTAGGTTTTCTT
>SXHM01000211.1 GCA_005773695.1 Bacteroidota bacterium | reverse complement strand
GTTCCTGCAGAATTTTCCCAAACATAACTAAAGGGCTCAAATGTACTTACAACTTCTGCCATTGCTGTTCCAGTGTTATCTCCGTTACACAAAACATCTGTTGAGGATGAAGTAAAAGTAGTATTTGAAATTCCCACTAAAACAGTATCGGAATAAACTAAATTACTGCATTCAAATTCAACAGAAGCCACATAGTAGGTTGGTTGTGTTGGCTGAACAACAATACTAAACCCTGTTCCAACCGGAGTTCCGTCAAGCAAAGTCCATTCAACTGTTGCTCCGCTACCTATGCTCACTACATTGGCAGGAGAAAAAGGAATAGGGGTCATTGTATATGTGTTTGGTCCTGTTGGTGTAAATTTATACCCATCTGCCGTTGCTGACCACTGTGTAGGAGCATTTCTTCCGGGCACCACATAAGCAGTAGTACCTGCTGCGTTCTGAATTCCATGAATAGCTTGACCGCTGTTCCATCCAGCACAGATTGGTTTACTGCCGATATGTGTTTCAATTTCGTTAGTGCCTTCAAATATTTTTATTTGACTTGTAAAGAAAAGACTAGTGCAGGAAAACATCGCAACCGAACAGAATGATGTTACAAAAACCCGGTTGGGCGCAGTTCCAAACATAGCATAACGTATAGCACCTCCGCTTGGCGGCAAAATATCCTGCCAGGGACCCATTATGGCATTTTGAAGTTCGGCAACACCATTACCGGGAACAGGACCTGGGATGCTCCAAGGTGAATATCCACCGGCACTTGCCGTATTAAATGTAATATAGTTATTAGAAGAAATCAGACAATCTGTATAATCAACACCAAAATAATTAAACGTAAATCCCAGAGGAACAACTCCTGTATATTGATCATCTGTAAGTGTAACGCTTGTGCCGAGTTCGCCCTGAGTGACTGCAGTTAGAGTAATTGGCGAATTAGAACAAACTACCGTGTCGTTTCCTGCAAATATCAGTGATTGAGCCTGTAAATTCTGACAAAAACCTAATACCATCAGGAACAGGGGCAAACCACTGTTTTTTAAAAAACACAATTTATTGGTAAGTGTTATTTGCATATCGGAAAACAAAAATAATAAAAATAATAATCACATTAACAGGAGATTGCAGATATTGTAACGTTTAGTTAACATAAAAAAAGAAGGACGGTTATCCCGCCCTTCTTTTACCATTAAAAACCTATGCTGAATTAAGCTGTAGCTTTAGCAGTTTTAGTAGCTTGTTTTTCAGCTTTTACTTTAGCTTCCAAATCAGCCACTTGTTTGCGAAGTGAATCTAATTGCTCTTCTTCTGTTTCTTTAGTGAAACCAACTTTGTTTTTTAATTCGTTGAATTTTGTTTCAAATTCTTCTTTTCTTTTTTCTGTTTTTTCCAAGAACTCGTCAACCAGTTTTTTGCCTTCAGTTGAAGAGATTTTTCCGTTTTCTACCAGTTCAGTAACTGATTTCTGAAATTTTTCAGAGGCAGCTGCAGCTAAATCAACTCCAGCGTAAAGAAATTTTTTAAATTCGTTTTGCATTGTTTTGTGTTTTTTAAGATTTGTTAATTGTTTGTTTTGTTTGACGGTTTCGGAGTAGTCAATTTCCGTGCTAAGCTGGTGTGCCAAAGTCAGATTAATATAGAAAGTCAGAAGGTTGGAAAGTTATAAATGCTAGTAAAATCAATACTTTCAGAAGTTTTTGTTTAGTTATGAAAGTAAGTTTTTGCTAAACTGTGCCAAAGTTTAAGACTCTGACACCAATGGGGTGATGTCAGAAAATGAAAGAGATGATGTCAGTTATGGCAGAAATTACTTGTCAGCCTTTACATCTAATGCATCACGGATGCCATTTCCAACAAGTGTAAATGCCAGAACCATCAATAAGATAGCAGTTCCGGGAATAAAGGCAAGGTAAACTTTGTCTAATATAATGTAACCATAATGATCTTTTATCATTCCGCCCCAACTTGGAATGGGAGGTTGGGCACCAATACCAAGAAAACTTAAACCTGCTTCAATTAATATAGCTGAAGCAAAGTTGGCCGCTGAAATCACAATCACCGGCCCCATAATATTGGGGAGAATATGTTTTACCACCGTTCTGAAACCTGAAAAACCTAAGGCACGACAAGCTTCCACAAACTCTTTTTCGCGGATACCAAGAATTTGTCCGCGAACAATACGGGCAACTTCTACCCACATCGCCAAACCAACTGCCACAAATACCTGCCAAAAGCCCTTTCCCATAATCAAAGTGATTGCTATTACCAATAAAAGCAATGGTATTGACCAAACCACAGTTACAAACCACATCACCACATTATCCACCCAACCTCGAAAAAAGCCGGCAATTGCACCTAATGAAATACCAACTATCAACGAAATAATAACTGCAATAAAGCCAACTGCCAATGAAATCCGCGTTCCTAATATCATACGGCTTAACATATCTCTGCCAAAACGGTCAGTGCCGAAAATAAAAGTGCGCTCTTTAAAATTTGATTCTATCGGTTGAGGGAACTCTTTCAATAAATATTTCCTTAGTTCTCCATCATTTGGTGTTACTCCTGTGTATATTTCTACTAATAAGGTATCTCCAATTATCTGATGATTGAAAACCGGAACCGAAAAATATTTTCGTTCGTAACCATAAACTAACTTCTTGAATAAGCCTGTCTTTTCAGGGGCTTGTTGCTTTGGCACTTTCAGAATTGTAACTGTAAATCCTGGTTTCTGTGCAGCAATTTCTAAAATCTGCTCATTTGCATTGGGCGTGGAGTCAGGCATTATAAGATAACCTAGAGAAGCTATCAGAACACTCAAAAGAACCACACATGAACTAAACATTGCAACACCATTCTTCCTGAAGCGTTGCCAGGCAAGTTGTGAGAGTGATGTGCTTTTTTCTTTATTCATTTTATTTCAGCTCTCTGCCTTTCCAACTATACTTTCCATTGGTGCCGATAATTCCCATTAGTGTAACATAAATAATTACCAGAACTTGTTCAGGCAAAAACCACCAAAGTAATTCTCTTCTTCCGAAAAATTTTGCAACAGGGTAAAGAAAAACAAAATCTGAAAAACATTTTAACAAAAATAACAGGCCGAATAAAATCATAAATGAATTTACTTCTGCGAAAAATGAAAGCACAAAACCAAGTAATACAAAAAGATTAAAGGCGTAAACTAATAAAGCTGTTCCTATAACTGAATAATCAGTATAGCCGGGACGTTTGGAGAGCCACCGTTTGCGTTGCTGAAAAAAATCATTCAGATTGTTCTGTGCAAAAGTTTGAACAATTGCTTCATGTGATTTCAGAAAATGAATTGCTCCCGGAAACATATTCTTAATTTTTAACATTAG
>SXHM01000210.1 GCA_005773695.1 Bacteroidota bacterium | reverse complement strand
TTTCTTTAAGTTTGGTATCCTATAAACCAAACCTCATGAAATTTTTTTTACTCTCTTTTATTTCCATAGCAATTGTAAATGCAACTGTAAGTGCGCAGGGCTACCAGCCCGTTGAGATAACTGCAGGCGACAATCATTCTGTTGCGCGATGCATTACCAGCACCGTTGAGTCTTTTGGCGACAACTATTCAGGACAATTAGGTGATGGAACGTTAACTGACCGCAATGCACCTGTTTCTGTTGCCATAACTGATGTTTATTCTGTAACAGCAAAAGGATTTCAAACAGTTTTTTTGAAAACAGATGGAACTGTTTGGGCATCTGGCTGGAATATCTTCGGACAACTTGGCGATGGAACCAATACCGACCGCGAAACACCTGTTCAGGTTACTTCGCTCAGCAATATTATTGGTATAGGTGCCGGAGTTTATCACACGCTGTTTATTCATGAAGACAGCACCGTTTCTACAACAGGAAATAATTTAACGGGGCAATTAGGCGATGGAACAATAGCCGACAGAAACATACCGGATACAATTCAGGGACTAGATAGTGTTATTCAGGTTACGGGAGGCATTTACCATTCACTTTTTCTGAAAGACAACGGAAAAGTTTGGGCTGTTGGCGGCAATTTCAGCGGACAATTAGGTGTCGGGACATTTTTTGATAATTCTCTTCCTTTGGTTGAAATTCCGGGATTGACCGATGTTGTTGCCATTGCAGCAGGCGAAAGTCATTCTATTTTCCTGAAAAGCGATAGTACAGTTTGGGCTTGCGGAAATAATTCTTACGGACAATTAGGTGATGGAACAACCGACAATCAGCCATCACCAGTGCAGGTAAGCGGGTTAACTGACATTGTTGCCATATCTGTTACATATAGTTTTTCTATGTTTTTAAAAGATGACGGAACGGTTTATTCCTGTGGCTTGAATAATTATGGACAACTGGGAAATAATTCGCAAACCAGTACCGGGGCCAATCCGCCTTCGCAGGTAAGTATTACAGAAGTTGCTGCAATTGCTGCGGGAGGAAGCCACGCCCTTTACTTAAAAGAGAACGGAACAGTGTGGGCAAACGGGTCTAACTCTGACGGACAGTTAGGCGATGGAGGTGTTATTTTTGGAAATTCACTTGTTCCAACTGAAACACTTAATATGTGTAACCTTACTTCGCTTGACGAAAACACCTCTTATAATTCAGTATCTATTTATCCTAATCCGGGAAACGGTTATTTTTCAGTTAATGTAAAAATGCCGGGATACACAGCTGTTGTTTATAATACAATGGGAGAACAGGTTTACATTACTTCACTCAATACGGGAAGAAATGAAATGAATTTAACGGGTATTTCTGCGGGCGTTTATTTATGCAGATTGCAGAAGGGATCTAAAATTTTAGCCACAGAAAAATTAGTAATAAAGTAGGCGTTATCAGTGCGGCAATTTGTTGCGCAACAAGCCGTAAACAAAAGTTCCAAACGTTGCGCTGATTAAGACAACTGCATAAACAGTTGAGCCTGTGCCTATCAACATATAGATAGGTCCCGGGCAAGCGCCTGTAAGCGCCCAGCCCAGCCCGAAAATAATTCCGCCAAACAAATAGTTTTTCCAGGCTTTTGTTTTTTCGGGAGGGCTTATGCTTTCTCCTTCAATAGTTTTCCAGCCAAATTTTTTGGCAAGGAACAAAGCGATTGCCCCCAACACAACTGCTGAATCAATAACACCATACATGTGAAATCCTTGGAAACGGAACATTTCCTGTATGCGATACCACGAAATGATTTCACCTTTGGTAAGGGTGATACCAAACAAAATTCCGGTTAATATAAACTTGATGTATTTCACAGTGCTGTTAAATAAGGTAAAATCAACCAGGTCATAAGCAGTCCGCCAATAAAAAAACCGATGGTGGCAATGAGTGAAGGCAGCTGCAAATTACTTAACCCACTGATGGAATGTCCTGAAGTACAGCCGGCAGCATAACGAGTTCCAAAACCAATCAGAAAACCGCCAATAACCATAAACACTAATCCTTTAAGTGTAAATAAATTATCCCAACTGAAAATGGTTGAAGGAAAAATTTCATTCCCATTTTGTATTACTCCAAGTGCTTGTAAATCCGAAACGGTTGCTTCTGAAATGGCAACAGGTTCATTGTTCGGTAAAAACTGTGTGGCGATAAAAGCCCCAACAACAGACCCACCCAGAAAAAGCAAATTCCATGTTTGGTCTTTCCAGTTATAATTAAAGAAGTCTGAAAACTTATCTGCTCCACAGGCTGCACAAATCGTTCGCATTGAGGAAGAAGCAGAAAACCCCTTTCCAAAATAAATCATAAGCAGCATTACTGCTGTAATAAGCGGACCACATACAAACCATGGCCATGGCTGGCTCAAAAACTCAATCATAGAGCCCGCAAAAGTAATGTAAGTTTTTAAATTACTTTTGCCGCGTGAAAGTGCGCCAGAATATTCCCAATGCTATTACCAGCATGAACCTGATCTGCGGCTGCCTGTCTATAGCAGCATCGTTTGACGGGTATGATAATGCACCGGCTTTGTTTATTCTTGCAGCAGCTACGTTTGATTTTTTTGACGGACTTGCAGCACGCATTTTAAATGTGCAGAGTAATATAGGTAAGCAACTTGATTCGCTGGCCGATGTTATTTCATTTGGTGTTGCACCTTCCATTATTTTGGTTATGTTGCTTCGTCAGAAGCTGGGCTTAAATCCACATGACGGTGCGTTTCTGGCTGCCGGTGCCAAAACGGTTCAATATTTTCCCTTAGTGCTGGTAGTTTTCTCTGCAATGCGTTTAGCTAAGTTTAATATTGATACCCGCCAATACGATTCATTTATAGGTGTGCCAACTCCTGCCAACGCTATTTTTATAGCTTCATTACCGTTGATTATTCAATCCAATAATTCAACGCTTTTTCCGGGAATGCTTTTTCCTCCGGGCTATAATCCGGTATCGGAGTTTATTGCGGGGCTTACTGAAATACCGGCTGTTATCATCGGCTACAGTGTTCTTATGAGTTACCTGCTTGTTTCAGAGCTGCCGCTTTTTGCGCTGAAGTTTAAGAATCTTTCGTGGGAAGACAACAAAGTTGTGTTTATTTTCCTTATGATTTCGCTACTGCTCTTTTTCATATTAAATGTGGCCGCCATTCCAATCATAGTCATATTATACATAGTTTTGTCCGTTATTAAAAATCAAATTAATCCCGTTCATCTTCCGCCTTTTCCCGGGGGAGGAGAAAACAACAAATAAGCAGAAATGAAATTCAAAGCAGAAATTGATGTAATGCCCCTTAAAGAATTGCTTGATCCGCAAGGAAAAGCGGTGGGCGCAGGTATGAAAAACTTAGGACTCACCGAAATTCACGATGTACGAATTGGCAAACATATTTCACTGGAATTTGAAGCAGTTACTAAAGAAGCGGCTACCGAAAAAGTAGAACAGGCCTGCAAAAAACTGTTGGCAAACCAGATTATGGAAAGCTACAAGTTTGAGATTACCGAGAAACTATAATCCCACTTTATTTTTTTAATTTCGGTTAGCAAAAGCTTCTGTTTAATTTTTTAGCTCGCCAATTAAGTCTAAAAGTCAATCAGGTGAGATTTAAACAGAATTTAATTACCCCATAGTAGAACTCACTTACCTTTAAATAGAAAAGACTTACTTATAAATAGTATTTAATTGCATTTTACATATAGTTACACACAAAAAGCCATGTTTCAAAAACTTACTTCTGAGGAATTTGACCTGTTTTTAATCAAGGGCTGGGGACGCAGTTCGCCAACTTACAGTGCCATCAATGGTTTACGAGTTGGTAAAGTAGTAATTATTTTAAAGACCCAATCGAGGAGGAATAAAGCGCCATCAATCGCTTACCCCGTCATTGAAAAAAAGTGGAAAGAGTAGAAGATTAAATATAAATGTGTAACACTTGCCGATGGCAGTGGATGGGCTATTAAGGGGTTGTCCTGAACAAAGTCAGTTTACTCGCCTATACTCCATATTTTATCGTATCCCATTGCTACTTCCTTTGCCTGAAGATTAGTAAGCACATATTCTAAACAGGCAATCATCTGATCAACATTGCAGACTTTGGCAAGGCTGTTTACATCTGCCCTAACAATGTCACCATTAAAAGGAATGCCTTTGCGGAAGTTGATGGTTCCTTCTGCATACGTTCCGTTGCGGTTACCTTTGGTTTCGTCAATGCCACGGATGGAGAAATTAATTCGGGGAAGCAAAACAACTTTGTTGTTTTCATCTGCTCCAATCTGCAAATCAATTTCAGCACTTACCAAACCATCTACTCCTAATTCGCGCATCATCTTGTTCATTGGCGTTTCGCTGCTTTGGCTGCTGCTGAGTGATTTAAAAAATTCGCCCAAGCGCCTCGGGTTCGAGCGCTTAGTGTTTTTATAAGTACGTGCAATTTTGGTGTAGGTGTTTATTTCATCATCCGTAAAAAGCGTGCTGTAGCCACTTGCTGCTGTTACTTTTTCCACATCAACAAAATCAACGTTGAATTTATTTTTGAAAACAGGTGTTAGTTTCTGATAAAATGTAGCCAGCATATTATCCCAGTGTTCATCTGGCAATTGCGGAAATTCTAAAATGGTTGTTGTTGTTGTTGTCTGTGTATAGCGGGTGTTACCTACATCCCAGCTTGAGCTTGAGGTTTTGGTTTCCTTGTGATACAAACTGCCTTTCAGAGTTAAAGATATCAATCCGAATTTGCTGGCGCGTGAAAACGGAATTCCGGTTTGTGCGTTAGGCTTATGAACTTCAAATCCTATTTTCTCTTCATTAAATTTTCCTGAGAAATTAAGTTGTGTAAGAATTCCGTCTTCCTGTCTGCCTTTTACAATTACCGGCCACGTTGAATAGGATTTTTGCATGATTGTAACCGCAGGTAAATCGCCCGGTTTTTGTTCCGGACCAAGCGCAGACTTTTCGGTTTTCTTTACACGCTCGGCACAAAGCCAGTTGGCTCCTTTGTTTAACTGTCCGGCATTTAGTGAGCCAGATACAGTAAGGTTGCTGAAAGCTTCTTTAGGAATAGTAACCTTATTGTTTTTTGCAGGGAAGTTGGCAAAGTTGTTAAATGCTCGAACGCCCATGATTTCGGTAAGCAAACCAACGTTTACTTCTGTTCCTTCGGTGCCCGCAGGGTTGGTGTATTCCATAGTCATGTCTTCAGCAAGGTCAATGATTGGAAGAATTTTATCATTGTTTACGCTGTTGATTTCAATATCGGGAATAGCGCCTACAATAAACTCGGCTTCATCACCGGTTTCGGTTTTGATGGTGATTTTTTTAGTCCCACTCCAGGGTTATTTAAACGTAATAATGTATGAGCCTAAGCCAAGGTATTCCATTGGTTGTCCGTCACAAAAAACTTCTCCTTTCAGTTTGTATAGGCCTGTTCCTCCGTTTTTGAAAAACGAAAGCGAGATGCCGTTATCGCCCTCAGTACTGCCTTCCGGGAAATATTTTGTTTCCGAAGTTTTAGTGCGCATATCGTAAATGCCGTTAATAACATTAATGGTAAGTGCGCAATTATCCAACGCATCAGTTTTTGCAGTTAGAAGATTTCCGGCAAAATCACCAATCTTTTCGCCAAAGGTTTTGTTCTTTTTGTTTTCGGTTTTGTCTTCTTTTTCTTTTTGGGCAAAAGCAGGAATAGAGACGATTATAAATAAACAGAGAATGAAATTTTTCATGACGGTTGATTTTTACGCTACTAAAATAAAACCTTTATATGAGATAGTAGAGTCTTAATGCTATTATTCTATTATCAATCTAAATCTTGAATTTATCCCAAACCATTTGTTGCCCGCATTTCGCAAGTCCATTTCCACAGTGTATTCACCCTTTTTGGGGGGAACAAGAACCGTCATTCCGTGAACAGTTGATCCTTTTGTAAGGTCTGTTTCAAGGTTTGTAAAACAACCATCAAAAACAAGCATGTCTCCTTCTTTGTCATAAATGTGATAATCCAATCCTATATTTATTGTATCGTTTTTCATGGAGGGGAAAACCTGATCAGAATTATTAATAAGTTCTATTTTAGCAATTATAAAAGTGTCATTTGCTGAATAAATTATTTCTTGCAGAGGTTTTAGTTCAATACCCTGAATCTTATTGGCTTGTTTGCCCAGAACCCCCTGATTAGTGTTAATTTTAAAGTAACCGCCCGATTTTATTTTGAAATAATCTTGATTTAGTTTGTTAGACCGCGAGCATAACCTGCACCAATCAGCGCCAAGCATAAGTTCAGGGTCATTCAAGATACTGTCAATCTGCGCCATATCATTAGCGATATAAATGCTTACAGCAGAATCGGGTCCTGCAAGTGCAGAATTCAATAGTGTTTCATAAGGAAACGCCCAGGTTGACCAACCTATTCCCCACTGATAATTAACCACAGCCAAAAGGCCTTTGCTATAACCCGATTGTTGAACATAATTATTTATCCGGTCAAAATACTGAACCCTTTCTCTGTAGATATAGCTACTACTGTATATGCCTCTGAGATTTAGTGCAAGTATCAGAATAAACAGTGGCAAACAAAGCATTGGTTTTACTTTTTGAAAAATAATGTCCACAAACGGAAGTGAAATAAAAATGCCTAACAAGGTGTAATAATATTCATACATATGGGGAGAGTTCCCGTTTCGGTCTATCACAAGGATTAAAGCAATCCAACCCAATACTGTCAATAACATAAGGATAACAGGCAGAATTTTTTTTCGCGTATCCAAAAGTAAATGGTAAGTGTTGCAACAATTCCGCTTGTCCAAAAATTAGAAATAAAATGTAAAAAATAATTAGTGCTTTTGAACGCTTTTAGTTCCGGTATATACATAATGATGTCTGCAATGGAAGGCATTTTATCAGCC
>SXHM01000005.1 GCA_005773695.1 Bacteroidota bacterium | reverse complement strand
TAAATAATTTCTTCGTTTTGAATAGCGGAATAAATCGCTGACATGATTTGCAATACACGTTCGGGGTCATTGCTCTGATAACCTTCAAAAGCTGTTTTTAATCCTTGCTTTTCTAATATTTCAATTGCCTTTCTTTTAATGTGGTATATGTAAGGATGATTGGGAGTAACATAAGCGGCTATCAGTTCGGGCAATACCTGAAACCCGCCAAAATGTTCTAATGGCTGAATATTTATTGCAATCGTTTCCTTGAGTAACGTAACTTCCTTTTCAATAACTTCAATAGTAATGTTTCCTTTTTCTGTTTCGGATAGCTTGTTGAGAAAATCACGGTTTACTTTCAAATTCTCTAACGGAATTTTCAAATCTTTTTTGGCAGGAACGAATTGAACACTGTAATTAAATGGCTCAATGCAAGGTAGGTCAGCAGTTATCTTTATTTCAAGTTGAGCGGAATCTGTCTCAGAAGCATTTTCAATTGTCAATGACTGAACGGGCTTAATATCGTTCAGATACAATGAGATGTTTAAAAATGGCAGTGTCTGTTTATGTATTTTGAGAGTAGATTGTTCTTGCATGAGTTATTTAATCTATTTGAGTTCGTCAAATTTAGCTTTCATAGTCGGATTGCCGTGTGTTAGTTTTTTAATGGTTAAATCTTCCGCTTTTTGATTTGCAAGTCGGAGATTGTTGTCAGATGATAGTAATGCCTCTTTTGTCTTTTGTAAGTGGTCAATGGTTTTATCAATTTCTTCTATTGCGGTTTTGAATTTACGGCTTGCTAAATCATAATTTCTTGCAAATCCTTCTTTGAAGTTGGTAATCTTTTCTTCAAAATCTGTAATGTCCATATTTTGATTTTTTACTAAAGCAAGTTCTGCTTTGTATTGCAAGGAATTCATTGCTGCATTGCGAAGTAATGTAATAATGGGTATGAAAAATTGAGGACGAATAACATACATTTTACTGTATTTATGCGACACATCCACAATCCCCGAATTGTAATACTCGCTCTCTGCTTCTAAAAGTGAAACGAGAACACCGTATTCACATTTTTTCTCGGTGCGGTCTTTACCCAGTTCTTTTAGAAAATCCTCATTTCGTTTTTTCGTGGCTGTTTCGTCTCCTTCATTTTTCATTTCAAACATTATTGAAATGATTTCATTACCTGATTCGTCAGTTTCCCTGTAAATAAAATCACCTTTACTACCCGATTTTGAATCGTTGTCTTTTTCAAAGTATGCCCTTTGAAAAGCTGTTGCACGAAGTCTGTTAAACTCGGTCTCACAATGTTGTTCAAGTGTTTCGCCTACCATTTTTGTTGATAGTTTCAACTTCATATCTTTTCTAAGTGCAATCTCCTCGTCCTTGTGCTTAATGATGACATCTTTCTCATTTAGTTGAGCCGAATATTTTTCTTTTAATGACTTTTCAAGTAGTTCTTTCTCGGTGTCTTTAATTTTCACCACATTAGATAACTCATCCCTTTCTTTTTCAACTTTTCGGGTTGCCTCTGTTACGGCAAGTTTTTTCTCAACCTCTGTGTTGTCAAGTTTAGCTTTGAGTTGCAGTAACTCATTTTCCTTTTTGGCTTTGAGTTCGGTCAATTCCTTGTCCTTTTTTGCAAGTTGCTCTTGCAAAGAGTTTCTAACATTAGCTTCCGCAAGTAATACGGCACTTTCTTTCTCTTTGTCGGCAAGATTTAGTCGTGTTTGCAATTCTTCTTCAAATTGATGGTCACGAACTTGTTTAAGTATGTCAGCAAAACCTGCTTCGTCAACTTTAAAAGCTTTCTTACAATTTGGGCAAATGATTTCGTTCATGTTGTTAAAATTTATTGTTGTGGTTATGCAAGATGCTATTACTTATTTCTTTGCCACAATGAGGACAAGTATTTTTCTCCTTTTTTAATTTCTGAAATTCTGATGAAAATCCTGATGCCAAAATCCCAGCAGGTAAAGCAAACATTCCAATTCCAAGAATTGAAATGCAAGCTGTCAAAATTCTACCTAATGCAGTTATAGGAATGACATCACCATATCCAACAGTTGTCAGAGTTGTTACGCTCCACCACATTGTTTCGGGAATACTTGAAAATTTGTCGGGTTGTGCATCGTGTTCAACAAAATACATCAGACTTGATGCAACAACAATTAAACAAATTGTAATAAATAAACACAAAACCAATTCTTCTTTTTTTGTTTTGAAAACATTTGAAATAATCCTCGTTGCGTTGAGATACCTGCCTAATTTAAAAACTCGTAAAAACCTTATGAGCCGAAATATTCTTACAAAACGAAAGTCATAAATTGTTGAAAGTGGCAAGTAGAACGGAATAATTGCCAACAAGTCAATGAGTGAACCAAAAGAAAAAATGTATTTAAGCCTGCCCGAAACGGGGTGTTTGTATTTGTCAATGTAAGTGCAAGTCCAAACCCGTAAAACGTATTCTATTGTAAAAAAGTAAACAGAGAAAATCTCAAATGTCCTAAACAGGGAACTATAAGCTAAGAACAAACTGTCAACTGTCTCAAGGATTACCGCTATCACATTCAACAGAATTAGTGTGATAATAAAACCGTCAATTAACTTATCCCAGAAAGTCCCGCCCTCTGATGGGTCAAGTAGTATGTAAGTATGTTTTTTAACGGTTGAATACATTGCTGTTATTTGTCAATAAAAGTATGGAAAATAAATTGGTGTCAATGTGGTGTCGTTGTGCGTTTGGGAAAAAATAAATGTGGTGCATACCTTTAAAAAACAAATAATACAATGCACCTCTTTTATTTTTGCGAAGCGGTGGCATTTCGGCTTTGCCGACTTCAGACTTTCGGTCGGTCAGTCCGCACGAAAGGTTGGAGTCGCACTGTCGCAAAATGGTATCGCATAACATTTATTATCCGCTACTAATCTACAAATTATAGCGCATTTCCTGCTTATTATGTATGAAATGCGCTACTGCAAAGTTTTTAGAGTAGCGCATTTTTATATCAGTTTGTCTAAAGGTGATTGTATTTTACTCAGTTGTTTTTTACTTACGTGGGTATAAATACTTGTAGTTGAAAGACTGCTATGCCCAAGCAATTCTTTAATGCTTATTAAATCAGTTCCACCTTCAAGCAGGTGAGTAGCAAAAGAATGTCGCAAGGCATGTATGCTTCCTTTCTTTTTTATTCCTGCTTTGGCTTTTGCCTGTTGTAATACTTCTTGTGTGCTTCGGGCGCTGTATTGTTCTCCGTATTGACCTTCAAATAACCAGATTTTCGGTTTGTATTCTTTAAAATATTCGCGCATCAGTTGCAGTAATTTTTCGCTTAGCATCACTTGCCTGTCCTTTTTTCCTTTGCCTTGCCGCACGGTTATTACCATACGCTTGCTGTCAATATCTTTTAGCTTCATGTTAACAATTTCGCTTACCCGTAAACCACAGGCATAGGCTAAACACAAAATGGTTTTGTGTTTCAGGTTTTCTAAAGCTGTGAGTATATTCTTTACTTCTTCTTCAGCAAATACTGAGGGCAGTTTCCATTCTTTTTTTGCTCTTGGCAATTCATAGACTTCTCTTGGTTGATTGAGTAGCTGCTCATAAAAGAATTTGATTGCGTTTATCAGTTGATTTTGAATGGTGCTGCTCCATTTTCCACTGTTGCGGTAAGCAACCAAAAAATCCATTATTTCATATTTAGTAATGGTAGAAGGTTTGCGCTCCGGAAAATAATTCAGAAAAATAATAAACCAGTCTTTATAATTCTTAATGGTATTGCTGCTATAGTTTTTCAGCTTCAGTAATTCAGTATAAGCTTTCAAGGCAACCTCATGCTGTTTGTTGGCAGGCATGGATTTAATGCCCCCCTCTCCTTGAACAAGGAGAGGGGCAGGGGGTGAGGTAGTGCTCACACTTACTAACCTCCTGTTATTCCTTTCCTCTAATTGAGTTTTCAGTTCCGATACATCAACCTCTGCAATACCTTTTGTTTTTTCTTTCAGCAGCTCAACAACTTGTTTTGAAAGGGTAAAATGCCATTGCTTTTTACTTTTGCTCCACCGCGCTCCCGGTATTTCGCGCACTGCTTTATTCAGCACAGTGTTATATTCAAAGGCTGCAAACAGGCGCTCCGTTCCATCGTGTTGCTTGATAGTAAGTTTTACAGTTGGCATTGGTGTTTCAAAAATAAAACTTTTTTTTATTTTTAATAGTAGCGGGTTTCTGTTTCCTTTCATAAGATTCCTTACCTGCGAAAAGCGGGGTTCGGAATGACAGACTTATGGGATGTTTGATTTATTAAAATCTTAATGGAACTTGAATTCTATTTAAAATGAAAAGGTTAGTATTGTGCCAAATTAATAATTTTAATAATTAATAGTGATTTAACCTGGTTTCAACCAAGATAATTATTAACAAATAATTAATTGTAAATCAATTACTTAATATGAACGTATCGACTACGCTCAGGGTGACAGATAAAAGTCAG
The DNA here is from genome assembly GCA_005773695.1 of Bacteroidota bacterium. Next base: position 7,049 of record SXHM01000005.1, on the reverse strand, counting down.
CCTAATTAAAAAATTGCTTTTGCAATAGCACGGGTTTGTTCAGAGCGACCCATGGTATAAAAGTGCAGACACAACGCACCAAAATCAATTAACTCTTTGCTTTGTTGAATTGCCCACTCTACTCCTACCTGTTTTACGGCCGCATCGTCCTTGCAATCCAAAACTGCTTTGCGTAAGTCTTCAGGAATATCCACATAAAATATGCGAGGCAATACATCTAATTGCTTTTTAGTAGCAATGGGTTTTAGTCCGGGAATTATGGGAACATTAATTCCTGCTTTGCGGCAACGCACTGCGAAGTTGAAAAACTTCTGATTGTCGTAAAACATTTGGGTAACGATGTACTCGGCACCTGCATCTACTTTACGCTTGAGGTTTTGCAAGTCGGTATCTAAATCATCGCATTCGAAATGTTTTTCAGGATAGCCGGCAACACCGATGCAATAATCGGTTTTGTCAACATTCTGCAATTCGCTGTCGAGGTAATTGCCTTTGTTCATATCCACTATCTGCTCAACGAGTTCGTTTGCATACGTGTGACCATCGGGATGCGGAATAAATTTGCCGTCTGCTTTAATCATATCGCCTTGAAGGGCAAGTACGTTGTTGATGCCAAGGAAATGTAAATCCAACAAAGCGTTCTCTGTTTCTTCCAAACTGAAACCTCCGCAAATCATGTGGGGAACAGTATCGATTTTATAACGTGCCTGAATGGCTGCGCTAATGCCAACTGTACCCGGACGCTTGCGGATTTTTACTCTTTTGAGTTCTCCTTTGCGGTTTTTGCGTTGGATATATTCTTCGCGGTGATACGTTACATCAATAAACGAAGGATTGAACTCCACGAGTGGGTCAATGCCATCAAAGATGGATTGAATGCTTGCGCCTTTTAGTGGCGGAAGAATCTCAATAGAGAAAAGTGTTGACTTTGCTCTGCGGAAATGTTCGGTTACTTTCATAGAAAAGTTCTCATCCAACAAGCCACATAGCCAGGTTGTTTACTTCATAATGGTAACGGTACCTTTTTGCTTGGTTCCGTCAGAAACTTCCACAACATAGAAATAGGTTCCTTCGCTGTATTTTTCTCCATCCCAATCATTCTGGTAGTTATCGCTTTTGTAAATACGCTTGCCCCAACGATTGTAGATATACAACTTGCTGTTAGGATAAAGCTGCGGTAAATACTGAATAACAAATGTTTCATTAAAGCCGTCACCGTTTGGTGTGAACACGTTAGGAACTACGATTTCGGTAATCACTATCATTTCGATGATGATGGTATCGGTACAACCTTCGGTGTTGGTTACTACCAACATTACAGGATAGGTTCCGGTATCGGCAAAGGCATGAACAGGGTTTTGAACTGAATCGATGGTGCCGTCAGCAAAATCCCAGTACCATGAAACGATGGTATCGCCATTAGCAAGTGAACTGTCGGTAAAGGTTACGGGAACATCAAGTAATGCTGCAAAAGGGTTGTTAGTGAAATCGGCAGTTGGTGAAGCTATTCCGGGAACAATAACAGTATCTACTTCCACGCAGCCATTGTCGTCTGTAATTGTAACGGTATAGAGACCTGTTGCAAGGCTGTCGGCCAGAGCATCGGTACCGCCAGCAGGCGACCAAGAATAACTATAAGGAGGTGTGTTACCGGTTACATTAGTAACAACGGCTGCACCGTTTGCATCTTCGCATGTTTCGGGAGTAGTTGTGTTGGAAGTAACATAAGGTGTAGGTTCAGTAATAACAACAGAATCAAGATAGGTGAAGCAATTGGGAGTTAACGTATCCCATGATGTGAAATAATAAGTGCCTGGCTCAAGACCTGTTAGTTGGTCTGCTCCATTCAGGTACAATCCACTTTGAATTGTATCGCCTGCTGCATTTGTCCATACATAATTTAATGGTGTTGGAACACTTGACTGTACACTTGCCGTTCCGTTTCCGGCACCAAAACATGAAACATTTACAACAGCTGTATCAAGCTGAAGATTGCCCAATTCCACCACCTGAAAATCAAGTGTGCGGGTGCATCCGTATTCATTATAACAGGTTACGGAATAACTTCCTTCAGTAATATTTTCAAGTACCGAGTCAGGGTTATTGTCACCTGTTGACCAATCATAGGTTTCATACGCAAATGCCGAATCAAGTTCAATATCCACAGAACCCGGAGCACAGTAAGCAAATTCACCCAGCACTTCAGGGTCTACAATTTCGCTTACAAAGATGTTTACTGTAAATACATTGGTTTGAGCCGGAGTACCATTATCAGTTGCATTGAGCGTAAACGTGTTAAACCCGGCATTAGCCTCTGTTGCATAAAAAACAGCTGAAACAGAAGATACATTTCCATCAGTATTGCTGATAAGTTGAAAGCCTGAGATGCCTGAAGTATCAATGCTTGTAATCGTAGTTTGGGATTGCTCGGGAGACAGGAAGTTTACTGAAAAAGGGAATGTATCACCCACGCAAATCTGGATGGTATCGCAAATAGCAAGTGCATTATCGGCAATGGGTGAAAGATTTGAATTATTAACGCAACCGTTGAATACAAAGCTTTGGTTATCTAACCAGCTAACACCGTCAGCATTATTAAAAGGCCCATCGTAATCATTACCTGCATGGTCAAAACGTCCGAACTGTGCAAACGCACCTCCTACTCCATAATTAGCTCCCACTGTTGCAGGAACTCCACCAAAGCCACCAACACCTTGTGAAGCCGAACCGGTAGTCCATTGCATATCGCCATAGCAAAAAGCAATATTGTTTCCTCCCGGAATTATTGGATCGCTTCCATCGGTAATGATTAGCTGAAAGTCGTTGATTTTATCGGTTTGTGAATTGAAGTAACCTACATCATTCCAACGGATAATGGCATAGGTTGAAGTTACTTTGTACCAAACCTGGCCTGCTCCGCGTGTATCTACATCGGCCCAGAAAGGGGCAACCATCACAAAACCGGGATCAGGGAAACCGCTTGCTGAATAGGTGCCGTAAGAAGCTCCAAAAGATATATTTCCATTGTTGTTAATATACATATTGGTTTGGTTTGTTCCATAGAAACAGAAGTTGAAAGGAAGGGCAATTAAACCTGTTGACCCGTCATCATTAGGGCCCATGGCAAGGGTGTAGCTTCCATCAAGGGTTTGTATGCAACCACAGTTTACATTGGGAGTTCCGCCTGCAGTAACTCGAGGAGCAAAGTCTTCGGCATTCAATATTTTTTCGGGAACGTATTTGGCAAACTGGTCCATTGGAATCATGGGGATTTTGCCTTCGATTTTGAGTTTCTGGTATTCAGGACCGTCAATGGTAATAAGGTTTTGGGCATTTGAAACGGTGATACCTGCCAGAAAAATTGCAAGCAGGGAGGTGAGAACTTTATTCATAATTAATTTGCTGTAGATTTTGAAAAGGAGCGCAAATGTAAGGAAATCCCTTACTCTGCAAGACCATACAGCAAAGAATCTTTAATGCGAAGAATACACCACCTCCAACAAGGTTTGCCCCACTGCTTTCAGGGTTTTGGGGTCAATGTTTTGGATGTTGTCGTTGTGGGTATGCCACACAGGAGCAAAGTGGTATTTAGTAGCGGGGTCGTAGTGGATGATGTCAATTGCAGGGATCTCGGCCAGAGTATTGATGTAATAATGGTCGTCTGTAATGGGGTTGGTTTGCTCATAAACAAAGTAGGATGAGTAGCCAAGGCGCAGAGCAGTGTCCCATACTTTTTTAACCACATGTGAGGCATATTGCATGGAAACGCCTTCCATAGTGAAAGTTGCGTTTTCAGCGCCTACCATGTCTAAAAGGATTGCGAAGCGGGGTGCATAATCCTGTTTATGTTTGTTGGTAGCCCAGTATTGTGAGCCGAGGCAATAGGAATTTTGTTGTTGCTGCTGCATTCCGCCATCGGGCTGACCATAGTCTTCAGCATCAAAGAGAATAATGTCCACACCAATATTTGGCTGGAGAACGGCCAACTGCCTACCTATTTCGAGCAACACTCCTACTCCACTGCCGCCATCGTTGGCACCATCAATGGGTTTGTTGATATCGGTTTTGTCCTGGTCAGCAAAGGGACGGGTATCCCAATGGGCACAGAGCATGATGCGGTTTTGTTTTTCGGGCTGCCATTGTGCGATGATGTTTTTCATCTTCAGCACTTTTCCGTCAAATGCTTTGGCTTCGGCCTGCTGAACGATTAGATCTGCTTTGTATTCTTTGAATTTTGCAATAAGGTAGTCTGCACATTTTGCATGAGCAACAGAGTTGGGAACGCGGGGACCGAAATCAACCTGCTTTTTTACAAATTGGAAAGCTGAGTCCTGATTGAAGTCGGGAGTGGGAACTACTTTGGCAGGAGGAAGTGGGATGTCAATTTTGGGTTTGTCGGGGTCGTTTTGGCAGCCTGTAAAAAATAAAACAAGAGCAAAGATTAATAATGCTTCCCGATTGTGCCCGAAGTGACAAAGTGCCAACTTTCTTAAAAACTCCATTCTGTTTTTTCTTTTGAATCTTTTATCTGTATACCGATTGCTTCGAGTTCTTTCCGGATTTTATCGGAAGTGGCGAAGTCTTTATTTTGTTTTGCATCTTTGCGGATGGTAAGTATCATTTCCATAACACTCTGCAATGCTTTGTCATTGGTGGTGTTAGAGTTTTCGGATTTTAAACCCAATACATCATATACAAAATCGTGCATGGTGGTTTTGAGCAAGGCAAGGTCATCGGCTATGATGGTTTCTTTACCATCGTTTACCGAATTGATGATGCGCACGCCTTCAAACAAATTGGCAACTACAATAGGTGCATTGAAATCATCGTTCATAGCATCGTAACAACTTTGACGGAGTGCTGCGATGTTGGAATTTGATGTTGCAGAACCTTTAAGTGTATCCAGTGTTTTCATTGCATTCATCAGTTTGGCGTAACCTTTTTCTGATGCCTGCAAGGCTTCGTTAGAAAAATCGAGTGTGCTTCCATAATGCGTTTGCATCATAAAAAAGCGTACTGCCATTGGTGCATATCCTTTATCGAGCAAGGGATGATTTCCGGTAAATAACTCACCCGGAAGAAAACCGTTGCCTGCTGTTTTTGACATGCGCACACCGTTTACGGTAAGCATATTGGTATGCATCCAATAATTAACCGGTGCAGTATGATTGCATGCCTGCGATTGTGCAATTTCGTTGGTGTGGTGCGTTGCCTGCAAATCCATTCCGCCTCCGTGAATGTCGAACGTATCACCCAAATATTTGCTGCTCATAGCAGAACACTCAATATGCCAACCTGGAAATCCCCAGCCCCAGGGTGATGGCCATTGCATCAATGTTTCGGGTTTTGCTTTTATCCACAAGGCAAAATCAAGACGACCTTTTTTCTCGTCTTGTCCGCTCAGCTCGCGTGTGCCTTCCAGCAATTCTTCGAGTTTACGGTTGGTTAACTGACCATAAGGAAACTCCTTGTTATATTTTTCAACATTAAAATAAACAGTGCCGCTTTTTTCATAAGCATACCCTTTTGCAAGAATTTTTTTCACCATTTCGATCTGCTCGCAGATGTGGCCGGTAGCGGTAGGTTCAATGCTTGGCGGAAGTGTGTTCATCTCGCGCATTACATCATGAAAACCGTTGGTGTATTTCTGAACGATTTCCATCGGTTCCAATTGTTCGAGCTTTGCTTTTTTGGCAAATTTATCGTCACCTTCATCGCGATCTCCCTCTAAATGCCCGGCATCGGTAATGTTGCGCACATAGCGCACTTTGTAACCAAGATGCACCAGGTAACGGTAAATCATATCAAAGGAAACGAAGGTGCGGGCATTGCCCAGATGCACATCGCTGTAAACCGTAGGGCCGCATACATACAAGCCAACAAATGGTGGATTGATGGGTTTGAAATCTTCTTTCTGGCGGGTGAGGGTGTTGTAAATTAAAAGTTTCTGAGTGGTCATAACAATAAAAAAGTCCTCTTTTTTTGAGGACTTCAAAGGAAAGGATTTTTTCAGACAATTATCTTACGGCTTATTTACCTCTTCACTTACCCGTTTACCCTCTTTAACAATATAGGTTTTAAGGTAAGTACCGTCATCGGCATACACGTTTTCTTTACCCTCAATAAGCATACTGTTTTTAAAACTACCTGACAACAATGGCTTACCGAATTTGTTGTACGTAGTTTTTTGTCCGTCACCGATCATGCCTACGTTGGCTGCTTTTTCTTCTTTTACGTTTGCAATGTTTGATGCAATGGAGGCTGTAGTTTTTACCTGATGTTGCTGCTTAATACTTTCGGCAAGTTTCTTTGCTTTTGGTGCGGCATCGTCAAACTGTTTACTGAGTTCATAATTCTTAACCGTAGCAGCTTCAATTTTACCCGTTGCAAAAGTTTTCTCTGCTTTCACTGAGCCATTTTCATAATACTCTTTCAGTAAACCACTTTCTGAGCCTTCTTTCCAGGTGCCTTCAATCATCAGGTTCCCATTCTCGTGAAAATATTGCTGTGTGCCTTCGCGTTTTCCTGAGGCATTGTAAACCCAGTTATAGAAAAGGTTTCCGTTCTCATGGTAGTATCGGTACTCACCTACCCATTTGTTGTCTTTCCACATGCCTTCTTCCTGCAACAGGCCATCTTTATAATAGAACTTGGCATAGCCGTTGGGCAGATTATTGGTAAAGGTGAGTTCATGTTTTTTTGTTCCACCAGGATAGTATTTTGTCCAGATGCCTATTTTTTTGTTGTCTAAGTAGTCGCCTTCTTCGGTGAGTTCTCCTTCAGCAAAACCGGGAAATTTTGCGGCTGTATTTATAATTACCCAATGCCCTTGTTTTTGTCCGTTGGCATCTTTTTCGTTTACTTTCTTGCCTTTATAGGTTTCGGATGTTTGCGAAAAAACAGGGAAACTGAGCAATAAAAAAACTATGGCGTGGAGAAACTTCATGTTATGATTCAATTTTATCAAAGATGTTTTACTGCTGATTATCTATTTAGTTACCTGCTTTAGACGAATTGATGAAAACATCTTATTAATATTAAAAGTTGCC
>SXHM01000209.1 GCA_005773695.1 Bacteroidota bacterium | reverse complement strand
TCTGCTGTTGCTCCTTTTTCATTAATTACAAGCAGCCAACGTTTCAAGAAAGAATCAGGTAAAGTAAGGTTTGTTTTCTTCAACAACTCCAGCACAATATCATTCTTTAGTTTTCGCTCACTTTCTACTTCAAAGTATTTTTTAATATCCTGCTCAATTTTCTTTTTCAAATCATCAAGTGTCTTCACATCGCCTGCAGGATACATTTTCAGTAACAATTCCTCATTTATTTCGGCTGGCTCAAGATGTTTGATTGTCTCCAATTCAAACTTAAACTTCTTGCCAGCAACAGTAACTTCCTGCTCTTTAGTAATACCCAGCATTGCAGCGCGGTCGGTATCATTATTGCTGATTTTTTCCGGCTCAACAATAGTATTCGCTCCTTTCTTTAATAAGGAAAGTGTGTTTCTTAAATTGTCGTCATTTACCCGAGCTAACGCCACATCTGCATGACTTGTAATTCCGCCTTCAACAACATTTCCGTTATCATCAACTTCGGTAAAAATTCCATGCAACAAATCATTTTCTTCGGCCACTTCCACATCAACCAATTTACCATTGCGTTTAGTAATATTTTCAACTGCACGTTCCAATTCTTCGGGAGTAACTTTTATCTCGTAAAACTTAAATGTCTGTGCATTTGAAATATCCAACACAAACTCAGGGGCATAGCCTAAGTCGTAAACAAAATTTAAGTCAGAAGGATTATCAAAATCTACCTTACTGGTTTTTTCATTATTGGGAATTGGGTTTCCAAGAATGTTCAGTTTTTTCTCGCTGATGTAATTGTAAAGACTATCGGAAAGAATTTTATTTACCTCGTCAAGCAACACCGATTTACCATACATCTTTTTCACCACACCAAAAGGAACTTTACCCGGACGGAAGCCTGGCATAGAAGCCTTTTTCTGATGTTCTTTCAGCGCTTTATCAACCTTGGGAAGATATTCGTCAGCTTTGAGGTCAATGATGATGCTCCCGTTCAGAGCATCATTTCTTTCTTCTTTAATATTCATCAATTGTGTCATTTTATGTGCGGATGAAGGGACTCGAACCCCCACGCCTTTCGGCACCAGATCCTAAGTCTGGCGCGGCTGCCAATTACGCCACATCCGCATGTGATTTTTTTGAACAGGGCGCAAAGATAGATTTTTATTCAAACAAATATCATTTCAGTTTTTCTGTAAACAAATTCAGATACGGTATTGTTTTTAGGCACACAGATTTTAAAAACTAACTTCGCAGCCTCATTATGTCGATGAAAAGAATTAAACCCGGAGAAGTAGCAACAGGAGTGCTTCACTCCTATATGCTTGGCGCTATTGCTCCCAGGCCTATTGCTTTTGCAAGCACCGTAGATAAAGACGGAAATCCAAATCTTAGTCCTTTCAGCTTTTTTAATGCCTTTGGTTCTAATCCTGCTACCATAGTTTTTTCACCTGCCCGCAGGGTGCGCGGAAATACTACAAAAGACACCTTAGACAATTGCCTTGAAACAAAAGAAGTGGTGATTAATGTGGTAAATTATGATCTGGTGCAGCAAAGTTCTTTATCAAGCACCGAATATCCTAAAGGAGTAGATGAATTTGTAAAAGCAGGTTTAACAAAACTTGAATCGGAATTAATAAAACCTTTTCGTGTAAAGGAATCGCCTGTGCAGATGGAATGCAAAGTTATAGATGTTATTTCAATGGGAGAAGAAGGCGGTGCAGCTAATCTTATCATTTGCGAAATTCTGTTGATGCATGTAAGCGAAGATATTTTAGATGCTAACGGAGTGATTGACCCTAACAAAATTGACCTGGTAGGGCGCATGGGTGGCGACTGGTATTCACGTGCTTCGGGCAATGCTATTTTCAAAGTGGCAAAGCCAACGGGAAAAGGTATTGGAATTGACGCCCTGCCGGAAAACATAAGAGATAGTGATATTCTTACCGGAAACGATTTGGGAAAACTGGGAAACGTTGAAGCATTGCCTACTGCCGAAGAAATAGAAGCGTTTAAACAACAGCCCGGAATAAAAAAGATACTGGAAGTTCACAAAAGAGATAAGAAAGAACTGGAGAAAATTCTGCATCAGAATGCACAGCAGTTACTGGAAGCGGGTAATGTGGTGGATGCGTGGAAGTTATTGTTGAGTTTAGAATAACATCAACCCGAACTTGATTAGGGGTCTCTAAATAAAAAGATGCTGAAACAAAATCAGTAAGACGAACAGAAGAAAATGAAAGCTGAAGAACAATTATTTAAAATGACTGCCAAAACCATGGCGGGTCTTGAACCAATTCTTGCAAAAGAGTTGATGAAATTAGGTGCTCAAAAAGTAGAAACTCATAATCGTGCTGTTAGTTTTGAAGGTGACAAAGGCTTTATGTATAAAGCCAATATAAGTCTGCGCACAGCACTCAGGATTTTAAAACCCATTCATACCTTTAAAGCTGAGAATGAAGTACAGCTTTACGGACAGATTTTTAAAATGGAATGGGAAAATATTTTCGACCTTGAAAATACGTTTGCTATAGATAGCACTGTAAATTCTACGCTTTTCAATCACTCCAAGTTCCTTTCGCAAAAAGCAAAAGATGCTATTGCCGACCGCTTTCGTGATAAGTTTGGCAAACGTCCTAATGTTGATTTAGAAAATCCGAGTGTGCGAATAAATCTTCACGTGAGGGAAAATGAATTCACAGTTTCGTTAGACAGTTCCGGAGAATCATTGCATAAGAGAGGATACCGCGATGAAACAGGTGTTGCTCCTATTAATGAAGTTTTAGCAGCAGGATTGGTAATGCTTACCGATTGGACTCCTCCATTAAACTTTATTGACCCAATGTGCGGTTCGGGAACCATTGCCATTGAAGCTGCGTTGATTGCAAATAATATTCCCGCTGGTTATTTCCGCAATGAGTTTGGTTTTGAAAAGTGGAAAGATTTTGATGCTGATTTGTTTCAAATCATCATGGATTCAGCAATTAAAAAGATAAGCGATGATGACCGCACGCGCATATATGCTTCTGATATAAACCGCCAGGTTTTAGAAAAAGCACAAGAGAATATTAATAACGCAAAAGTGGAAGACACCGTAAAAACATTCCGTGCTTCTATTGAAGATTTTACACCGCCACCCGGAACAGGAACGGTTATCATTAACCCGCCTTACGGTGAGCGTATGGGTGAAAATGTGAACGAACTTTATAAAAGCATCGGTGATGTTTTTAAGAAAAAATATGCCGGTTACGATTGCTGGATGATTACTTCCAACATGGAAGCAATTAAACACATCGGTTTAAAACCTACACGCAAAATAACAGTGTTCAATGGTCCGCTGGAGTGCAGATTTCTTAAGTTCTCTATTTATACGGGAACTAAGAAAATTCACAAATTAGAAGGCAAAGAGAAAAAAGAACCGGAAGCCTAAAACGTTTTACTTGGCTGTAGCCAATACCATTTTCACATTCAGCTTATTGCCTAAGGCAAGCACATTCACCAAATCCTGAATGGTAAGCTCTTTATCAAAACGAAGCATAACAATTGCTTCTGGATGCAGATTAATTTCTGCCTGCAATTCCGTTTCAAGACTTTCAAAACCAACCTGCTTGTTGTTTACAAAATAAGACATATCCTTATTTACGCTCAGGTTAATTTCTTTCTTATGAAGGTTCTGACTGCTTTTCGAATTAGGCAACGAAACCTTGATCATGCTTGGATTTAAAAGCGTAGAGATAATGATGAAGAACAGCATGAGGAAGAACATAATGTCATTCATTGCCGAAGTAAAAACTTCAGCTCCTATCTCTTTTTTCTTGCGAAGGTTTATCATTTGGATGGTTCGTTAAGAAGGTCAATGAAATTCATCACATTCCACTCTAATTTCTGCACTACTTTGTTTACCATAATATTCAACCAGTTGTAGGCAATAAAGGCAACAATACCAACAACAAGTCCGGCAGCACTGGTTACCATTTTTACATACAATCCGGCAGAAACACTTCCGATACTAACATCGCTGGTAACCGATATATCATAGAAGATCTTGATAACCCCGATGATGGTACCAAGGAAACCAAACATGGGTGCAATACCTGCAATGATGGCCAGTATCTGAATGTTTTTCTCCATGCTGTAGACCTCAAATTTTCCGGCAATTTCAATTGATTCTTCAATTTCTTTGATGGGTTTACCGATGCGCGAAATGCCTTTTTCAATCATACGCGCAATGGGCTTTTGCGTGTTTTTGCACAGCGTTAAAGCAGAGTCTGTTTTTCCGTCACGGATATACTCACGAATGCTGTTCATGAAATTTTCGTCCATGCTGGCGTGTCTTCTGATGGTAAGGTAACGCTCGATAAAAATGTAAATAACCACAATGGAAAGAATTCCGATAGGTATCATAATCAATCCGCCTTTCACGAGTATTTCCATCACTGTCATTGGCTCAGGAACAGGAGGAACAGGTTGTACAGGAATAGCAGGAACGGATGATGCAACTCTGTTCACGGTATCTATTGCTGATGTAACTTGAAGAAGAATAGGTTTCATGGTTTAGTGTTTCTTTGATAACGTATAACTGAATAATTTTATTGTGTTCAGTCTTATTTATCTTGCAATATTCGCAAAACAAGCAGCGGAATTTTTCGTGCCTTGCAAATAGATATTCACAACGCAGGGCTGAAAAGTATGAGTTACAAAGTAGAAAGTTTAATGTCGGAAAGTTCAAATCCCAACTTTTATAGTCAGAAGGTTTTCAATTATATTTACAAACAATAAAAGACTATTAAATGACAAGCGATGCTAAAGTGATTATTTACGGTGCGGGCGCTATCGGCTGCACACTTGCGGCATGGCTGAGTGAGAAGCATGAGTTTGTATATTTACTTTGTCGCGGTGAGAGCGCAAAGCGAATTAGAGAAAAAGGACTTCAGATTTATGGTGAAGGAAAGTCAAAAAAAATTCCCATAAAAGTTATTGAAAGCATTGATGAAGTTGATAACCCTGATGTGATTGCTTTAGCAGTAAAAAATTATTCACTGCCTGCAATTGCAAAAAGTCTGGAAGGGAAAATAAAAAAAGACACTGTTATTCTTGGACTGCAAAACGGAGTAAAAAATCAGGAATTACTTTCACCATTGGTCGGAATTACAAATCGAGAACAAGTTATTTTGTATGGGGTGCTTGCTTATAATGCCTGGATAGATGAACCAGGTGTGGTTGGCTTTCAGCACAAAGGTGTTTTGGTTATCGGTTCATACAACAATACGCAGCAACAGGAATTAAAAAACGTTGCCGACATTTTTAATAAAGGAATAGAAACCTTTATTGCCAAAGACTGGCGCAATTTAGCCCACACCAAACTGCTGATTAACCTCGGCAATTCTATTACAACTTTATTAGGAAAGAATTTTCAAAGCACAAATCGTCCAGATTTATTGCAAAAGATAATCTCGAATATGATGCTGGAGGGCATGAATATTCTGAAAGCAGAAGGTATAAAGGAAGAGCGTATTAAAGGCTTGCCCTCCTGGACCTTATTAAAAGCAAGTGCGGTTTTGCCTCAACTGATTACCGCTCACATCTTTCGCAAAAACCTGAAGAAAATGGGAATGAGTAGCATGGCACAGGATATTTTCAACCGAAATGGAAACGATAGCGAATTGGACGACATCAACGGCTATCTGCTTTTGCTTGCTGACAAACATAAGATTGCCGCGCCTTATAATCGGGCAGTTTATACGCTTTGTAAAGAGCAATTTGGCAATCCCGGATTTGAAGGCATAAGTGTGGAAGATATTTACAATGCTGTGCATCAGCGATTACCAGAATATTTCCAATAAGAATATGTGCTGAAACTAACCTGAATTTAATTGAGCGTCCACCGTAAAAAAAATACAGAATTGAGCAGCGAAATCAACGTTTACCCCAACCCCACAAAAACAAAATTAAATATTGAAGTATTGAAATTGAATTCATGGTTACTCCCTAAGTTTAATAAACAGTTCTATGCAAGTTGTAAAATCAGTAAAAGCTAAATCAACAAAGACAAAGATTGATTTAAAAGGGCTTTCAAAATGTATATATTCTTTTAATAGTTCAAAATAGTAAATTTGGGTCTTCTGAACAACAGATTATTATTGTATGATTTTGCGAAAACTATTACTTTTTATCCCCTCTTTCTTTGTTATTACCTGTTTCGCCCAAACCGAATCCATTTGCCGATTAAGCAAACAGCAAACAGGAGGTTTGCCTTTTTCTGCAGACATTGCAGGAGTGAGTGATACCATTCACGTAAAGCATTACGACATACGAATTGATACCATTGATTTCACTCAGAAAACAATTCGTGGCAACACCAAGCTGAACATAGAAGCAAGACAAAACAACGTAAATATCATTTCTCTTTCGTTGCTGCAATTCACTATTGATTCTGTAAAAACAGGAAATACAAACCTTACATATACATATAATGATACTGCGCTGCGCATCACTCCGTCTTCACCGCTTAATACAGGTGATAGCATATTTATCAGCATCTCTTATCATGGAGAACCACAACGCGATGGGTCATTCTTCGGTGGTTATTATTTTTCAGGGCAAACGTATGCGTTTAATATAGGTGTTGGTTTTGCTGCCGACCCGCATGTTTTTGGCCGTTGCTGGTATCCCTGCATTGATGAGTTTACCGACCGCAGTACATATGATTTCAATATCCGAACACTTAGCTCGTATAAAGCTGTTTGCAACGGAACACTGGAAGAGCAACAAACCAATCCTGACGGAACCATCAACTGGAAATGGAAAATGAATCAACCCATCTCCACCTACCTTGCTTCTATGGCGGTTGCACCTTTTTATACCATTGAGCGCACGTATCAGAATATTCCGGTAACGCTTGATGTATTGCCTGCAGACAGCGCAGAAACTATTGCCACATTCACCAATCTTGACACCTGTCTTTCTATTTTCATTGATAAATATGGTCCTTATCGCTGGGATAAAGTAGGATATGTTTCCGTGCCTTTTAATGCCGGTGCAATGGAACATGCTTCCAGTATTCATATAGGGGAAGATTTCATCAATGGCTCTTTGAGTTATGAAACACTTTGGGCACACGAGTTATCGCACATGTGGTGGGGCGATTTGGTTACGTGCTCTTCGCAGGAAGATATGTGGCTGAACGAAGGTTTTGCAAAATACAGTGAGTTAATTTTTACCGAGGGATTGTATGGAGTTACGGCATACAAAGATGCTATCCGCACTAACCATCGTAAAATGCTGCAATTTGCACACATTGAGGACGGGAGTTTTCTTGCATTGAATGCCGTACCTCATGCTCATACTTACGGAACTACCGTTTATGATAAAGGTGCTGATATTGCGCACACCCTGCGCAATTACATGGGCGATTCACTCTTCTTTGCAGGCGTAAAAGACTATATGAACAACCTCGCTTTTGACAATGCCGACAGCTATGATTTCAGTGAACAACTAACTCTTTCTTCGGGAATAAACACTCAACGTTTTTTTGACGATTGGGTAGCTACTCCCGGTTTTCCGCACTTTGGTGTTGACTCATTTACTGTATTGCCGCAACTCGACAACATTTTCCTATTCACTATTTATATG
>SXHM01000208.1 GCA_005773695.1 Bacteroidota bacterium | reverse complement strand
CGTTCTATGAAACGGAAGTTTTTATCAGTATGCTCGTAACTCAATCCTGTTAAGATTTTCCAGCGTTTGTCTAGTAATGAATCTTTCTTCCCGATTGGAATAATATGGTTATAAACTAGACGTCCTGCATAACCGATATCATCATCAGAATTTATTCCCGAAAATCGATTGAGGTCGGTATTAGTAATTGCCCCTTCCAGTGTAAGTTTAGCATTCTCAGAAAACATATAATCACCGCCAAGTGAGAACATCTGGTTAAGTTTGGGAGCAATCAGAATTTCAACGGGTTCATAATTTCCTTGTAAAATACCTGTGACTGTATCCGGCTGAAACCATTGAAAAACTTTACCATTTGCGCTGCTAGTTACCTGCCTGTAATTTCCGTTTCCCTGCCCTACATCTGAGAACCGTAATTGATATTTTGCCTTTTGCGGATTTGTTGAATAAACAAAAATGCTGTCGTAAGTACGTGTATTTCCTTTGATGGCAATAGTAGAGTCTTTCAGTTCGTAAAAAACCTGTTCGTTGTTAAATTCCTCTTCCGTAACGGAAGGAACCACAGCGAGCTGCAGACTATCTCCAACATCGGTAAGAATTTGTTTTCGTGCATCATCCAAATCCTGCAACAGTGGCTGGTTTTTGCTGTCCTGCTCCGAATAAAAATTGAAACGCAGTTTCAGTTTATTGTATTCAAATTCATCACCAAAATGAAAAAGCGAGCGGGCATAATTTTTATCTGAATACTGGAACTCAACAATGATACGTCTGTCTTTAGTAATGATTTGCTTGGGTGTAAAAGTTACCTCAGCAGTGTTATAATCAATCACATAATCGTTCTCCTGTCCACGAACCATTAGTTGTCCATCTATGTAAACATTCTCCGTTCCGGCCAATACAATTATGAAAAGTTCATTCTCATTTCCTCTAAGGCGATAAGGTCCCTGATTACTTTCAACTCCCTGAATGATGTTACGCGCAAATTTTCCACGCGAAATGGCACCACTTCCGGTTACGCGCATCCTGGGAATTTTCTTTTTCGGGTCAGTAGTATTAACCAAACCAAAGGCATGAGAAACACTCAAACCTTGCGCACGTTTATAAAAATTCATGAAGTAGCCTTCAGGTTTTCGTAACTGAAAATCACCTGCAGTTAGCTTGGTACTATCGGTAAATATCTGAATATAGACCTGATCGAAATCCTGCAACTGCTGTGTGTTTCCTTCAGGCTGAATGGGAATATTATTATCGGTTATTGCAGCAAGAATACCAATGTTCTCACTTATGTTTCCCGACAACTGCAAATTCAAACTACTGCTGATAGCAACATCCTGATTATTTCCAACTGTTAATCCTCGCGATATACTTCCGTTCTTGTTCAGTGTACTCATGCTGAAGATATCATCAGCAGTATTTTTATCAATTGTTACAGCAAAAGGATTGGGCACTCCTTTTGTCTGAGGCTTTAAAAGACTGTCTATGCTTTTGTTGTAATATTCTTTACTGAAGTTGTATGGAAAAACTTCGTATTCCACTTTAATAGCTTGTGTTTCAGGAATATTAGCCCGCCACTTTGTTTTGCGTAGAATTAAGGTTGCAGTTCCCCAATCTAATTTATAGAGTGCTGAATCTAACTCAAAGCCATTTGTGAATTCGACTCTAAATGAGGAAGGTATAATACTAAGTGTGTCTAATTTTATGCTGTCTTTTGCAGCACTGACTTCAAAGGTACGCTTACTGCCAGTTTGCGCATTTAAAGCAAAAGGCAAAAGAAAAAGAAGAAAAATCGGGAGCGATTTCTGCACCGGGTAAAATTACGATAAACGTTGTTTTGTAAAAATTCCCCAATCTCAATCCGGACTTATAGAATGCACATCATTATTCCTTCGCTCAATATCATCTTTCACGATCTTTATTTTCTGAGCTATAACAGCCAGTTCACGATGATTGTTTTCTAATAACCAGTTCAAAGCAGCTTTATCGCCATCGCCTGCAAGAGCCACTTTAGCAAGAGGTTTCAGATTATATTTTTCTAACCATTTTACTGCTTTCTCCTCACCTTCTACACCTCGTATTACCGCCATAAGATGAGGAAACTTATTCTTCATCATCCAGTCGCGGGCTTCCTGTTGATTATTTAAAGCATGAACAAATAATCCCAATTCTTTATAACCGTTTGCAAGCAACCATTCTTTTATTGGTTTGTTGCCGCTGATAGCTTCGCCCCACGCGAGAAGTATTTTAGGAGGATAAGATGTTTGCATTCGCAAAAAATTTTACGGTGCTTAAATATTATTTTTCGTACTTTATATAATGTCTCCATTTATCAATCACGGCTTGCATATCAGAGGCAATTTCAGAATCGAAAAACAATTCCTTTTTTGTTACCGGATGCACAAATCCTAATGACTTTGCATGAAGCGCATGACGGGGCATCAGTGAAAAACAGTTTTCAATAAACTGACGGTATTTCTGAAAAGTAGTACCTTTTAAAATGCTGTCGCCACCATAAGTAACATCATTAAATAACGGATGCTTGATATGCTGCAAATGCGCACGTATCTGGTGTGTACGACCCGTCTCCAGTTTACACTCAATTAAGGTAACATATCCAAAACGTTCCAGCACTTTGTAATGCGTAACAGCATGTTTACCATGTTCCCCTTCCGGGAACACAGCCATAATCTTGCGGTCTTTTAAACTGCGTCCGATATGACCTTCAATCGTTCCGGTGTCTTCTTCAAAATCTCCCCACACAAGTGCATTGTAAACACGCTTTGTTGTACGATCAAAAAACTGTCCTGCAAGATGTGTCATTGCAAATTCATTCTTAGCCACAATCATAATACCTGACGTATCTTTATCCAAACGATGAACTAAACCCGGACGTGGAGTTTCCTGATTTTGATTGGGCAGATCTTTGAAATGATAAACCAAAGCATTCACCAATGTTCCCGAATAATTTCCATAACCGGGATGTACCACAAGTCCTGCAGGTTTATTCAACACTACCACATCGTTATCTTCATAAACGATATTCAGCGGAATATTTTCAGGAATGATGGTTCTATCGCGGGGCGGATGCGCCAACACAATGCTGATGACATCACCGGGTTTTACTTTGTAATTTGATTTTACCGCAACATCATTGACCAGAATATTTCCTGCCTCAGCCGAGTTCTGAATCTTGTTGCGCGAAGTGCTTTCAAGACGGTTCATCAGGAACTTGTCAATGCGCAAAGGTTCCTGACCTTTGTCGGCTTTCAGACGGTGATGCTCAAAAAGCTCATCCTGTTCGTCTTCGTTTAATTCTATATCATCAGTTTGATTAATCATAAATTTTGGTCTTAATTGTCATGCCGATCTTAGTCGGGGCACCATTATTATTGCCCCTCGACTAAGCTCGGTGTGACACAATAAGAACTATCGGCTTATAATCAGCTTATAGGTTTTCTGCTCCTGCGTTTCTTTGTTCTGAATGTTGATGAAGTAAAAACCAGGAGCCAACTCTGAAATGTTTACCGAGCGTGGCAGAGATGAAACATGTTTTACCACACTTCCGGTGCTGTTAAAGATGTTTACAAAATAGTCATTACTGTTTCCTGTTTCGTTCATTACCACTAAATATACCTCATCCGATGCCGGATTAGGAAAAACATTAAACTCGCTCATGACTTCATTTTCTTTTATAGAGAAAACATCAGCCGGAAGTGTATCGCTGCTGAACACAGGGCGAATCATCCATGCACCCGGCAACTGCGATTGTAACCAGCCGCTCCCTAAGATGTTATAAAACATGTTTTCATTGGCAGTCAGGTTGCGGTCAAAACCCACATTCATGCGATAGTTAGTGAGCTGCATCCACCCTACAAAAAAGTTTCCTGCAGGAAGCAATAAGGCAGTATCGTTGATAGTATATGTGCGGAAATAATTCAGTCCTGGTGAATACTCCGGAGAGAGCGAATCGTTTTGATAAACGATTGTCTCCGGCAATGAATCTCCTGTCCAAACCATAAGGCTAAAAAGTTTTTGAGAAACATCTTCTAACTGTGGATTAAAGTAAAAACGTACACCCCTTAAAGTGTCCTGCTTAATCATATTAAAACGATATGCAGCCATTGAAACTCCTGAAGGAGATTGTATTTCCAGAC
The DNA here is from genome assembly GCA_005773695.1 of Bacteroidota bacterium. Next base: position 27 of record SXHM01000208.1, on the reverse strand, counting down.
CATAACCATTTTCAGCAGAACCGTCAT
>SXHM01000207.1 GCA_005773695.1 Bacteroidota bacterium | reverse complement strand
CGTTGCTGCGGACCGTAATACCATTCGACATAGTTAAGTCCTGCGCCTTTAGGGTCGGTAAGTCTGTCGTAGCGAGGAAGGTTGGAAGAATTGGAGAATTGGAAATTCAGGTTGTGTGTAATCTTATCACTTTGTTTGAAAGAGAATTTCTGCAAAATATCATACTGACTGTAGCCTGAGAATTTCTGGATGTTGATATCATCATTAGCAACCAATACATCTGCGCCATTTATGCGTTGTACATAATACCTGCGTTTCCAACCATCAGAAAGGGAGTCTTTACGAATGTTCCCCTGACGCATGTCGTCAAAATCGGAATATGTGAAACTGGTTAATGATGCAAACTTTTTGCCGCCAAGACTAAAGTCCCAATGCCCTGTTTTCTCATGATTGGCAGTTGCATAGCGGGTATAAGCGCTACCTTTAAAAGCAAATGTCTCATCTCCTTCTGCAAATACAGGCTTCTTGGTATGGAAGTGCATCACACCTCCAAATGCATCGCTGCCATATACAACTGATCCTGGGCCAAAAACAATCTCAGCACGCTCCAGCATAGAGTTGTCAATGGTCATAACATTCTGCAAATGTCCGCCACGGAAAATAGCATTGTTCATGCGCACACCGTCCACAACAATCAAAACCTTGTTAGCTTCAAATCCACGAATGATAGGGCTTCCACCACCGGCCTGACTTTTTTGAGTAAGTACTGTTCCGGTTGATACTAAAAGGTCACCTGCATTTTGTGCATTGGTTTGTTCAATCTGTTTCAACGTTATGCTTTGCACCGGGTGAGGAATGTCGTATTTCTTTTCTTCAAACTTGCTGGCCGAAATAACTACTTCATTGAAATTATATTTCAATGTATCTTTTTCATATGTTTTCTGTGCCTTTATTAAAGGTGAAAATACGAGTATGGTAAATAATAGCAGAATATGATTTTTCATAATTTGAGTAATATCTTAATGAAAGAAAACTTCACATTCAGTAAAGTTTCATTGATATATAGTCTCTGAAAATCTAAGCCTGTTCAGGCGGTTGAAGGGTTTCAGATAAATACTCTTTCAGCAGTTTGTCTTCGGGTTCAATTGGCAAAAAGCATATTTCTGCGAAAGAAAACTGTAAAACTGTTTGAATGAAAAAATAATCGGACTGGAGTTTTTTAAGTGAAGTGTTGTTGCTCTGAGCATCAGAATTCATCTGACGGTTTATCAATTCTTCCAAATTGGCAAAGAGTTCTTTTTCCTGATTGTCGTTGATACAATGAAAAGTTACACTTTCGGCAGTCTTCAGTTTTTTTACAACATCATACAAGTTTCCGTTGAGCCAGAATTCTTTTCCTTTTTCTTCCCATTCTATTTTGTTCAGTTCAGAGATACTAAAATTAAAAATAGCTAACTCCGTTTTAGGCAATTGGTTTTTAATTTTTAGTTTTATATCTTTCTTTATGGAGTACTGTGATATTTTGAATGTGAGAACATGCCCACTGATACTAAACAGTAGAATTAGCAAAAATAGTATGGACAGAGTTTTTTTCAGGAACAAAAGAATAAACTATGTGGGCAAAGCTAAAAATTTATTATTCCTAATTTCGCACTAAATACTATAAAATGCTTGGTTTAAAACTTCCCACCGACCCGCGCTGGGTAAACATTGTTGAAACGAACATTGACGAGATATTGACCGACCATGCTTTCTGTGAACAGAAGGCCGCAACAAACGCAATCTCATTAATTGTTTACGCTCCCGAGTATCCGGATTTGGTGGAACAAATGATTGCTTTGGCACAAGAAGAATTAGACCATTTTAATCAGGTGCATGAACTGATAAAAAAGCGCGGAGGAGTTTTGGGTAGAGAGCGCAGAGATGAGTATGTGAATGAACTCTACTTATTTGTAAGAAAAGGTCACAAGCGCGAAATTGTGTTGGTTGACCGCTTGCTTTTTTCAGCCATGATTGAAGCCCGCAGTTGTGAGCGTTTCAGGGTGCTCTCAGAGAATATTCAGGACAAAGAACTCTCTGCTTTTTACCGTGATTTGATGGTGAGTGAAGCAAATCATTACACTACTTTTATTTCGCTTGCACGGAAATATGCCAAAGGCGAAGATGTGGATAAACGCTGGAAAGAGTTTCTGGAATATGAAGCAACAGTGATTGCGAAATACGGGAAGAAAGAAACTATACACGGATAAATTTATAAACTAATCTATTACCATGAGCTACAAACAAAAAATCGGAACAAAAGAAAAACCGCTTAACCTTAAAACTCCCCCGCTTTCATCGGAATATACCATGCATGTGGATGAAAAAGACGGGAAAGAAATTCTCGTATGCACAGTTGGTAAAACTGTTTTGCATTACAACATCAATTGCCTGAACGACCTTCATGCGATGCTGAAAAAGCACGGGGATTGGATGGAATTGGGTAGCGCTGATGAACAAAAACCAGCAAAGGAAGGAACAGTTGAAGCCTGGGGGCGTTCAGAAAAAAATCCTGCAGGTGGCTGGTATGGATTGAAAAAAGGTCTGCGTGGAAGATTCGGAATGTATATTCCTCCTTTGATGGAAGCACTCGGTCTTGCCGAAGTTACGCACGAAGCAAAGGGAAACAAAATGAAGGCGAAGTAAAAAGTTTGTGGAAAAGGCCTTAGTCAATAAAAAAATTCTTTTGGAAAAATATCCAGGCAAAGGTGGTTGGACTTATGCCCTTTTGCCTGATATACGACCTGATAAAAAAGCTCCCTTTGGCTGGAGAAAAGTAAGAGGAACTATTGACGGGTTTGAAATCCGCAAATATCATCTGATGCCGATGGGAAATGGGAACTTGTTTTTGCCTGTAAAAGCTGAGATCAGGAAAAAGATAAAAAAACATGAAGACGATTTTGTGCACATAGTTTTATTTGCTGATAACGAACCTATGGAGGTTCCGGAAGAACTGTTGCTATGCCTGAATGATGAGCCTGAAGCGCTGCAGTTTTTCAACTCACTTACAGAAAGCGAACAAAAATATTACGTCAACTGGATTTACTCAGCAAAAAAGGAAGAAACTAAAATTGACAGGATGGCAAAGTCAATTAATAAGTTGATGAAGAAGGAAAAGTTTTATCTGGTGAAAGATGAATAAAAAACAAAACCCCGCGAAAGCGGGGTTTTGTATGTGGTGCCTGCTGGAATCGAACCAGCGACACAAGGATTTTCAGTCCTTTGCTCTACCGACTGAGCTAAGGCACCAACATTTTTAGAGGGCGCAAATGTAGAAATTATTTCTTTCTGCCAAAAAATAACACAATTCTGTTTCACTCATATTCCTACTTTTGCGTGAATTTCAGCAAAACACTTGATGAATCTGGTAATTGACATGGGCAATACTTCTGTTAAACTTGGACTTTTCAGTTCAGGCGAATTGAAAGCGCATTTGGTTTTCCCCGAGTTCAGAATGAGTGAGTTGCATCGTTTTTTGAATGAAAATGGCACACCTGAAAATGTTATTCTCTCCTCGGTGATTAAGAAGAATGAGGAATTGGAAACATTTCTTTCAACCAGTTTTTTTCTGTTAAAATTAGACAACAAAACCTTTTTGCCGGTAGAAAAATTGTACAAAACACCCGAAACGTTGGGAAACGACCGGATAGCCGCAGCAGTTGGTGCAAATAATCTGTTCCCTTCACAAAATGTATTAGTTATAGATGCCGGCACCTGCATCAAATACGACTTTGTAAATGCTGAAAATCAATACTTAGGAGGTAATATTTCTCCAGGAATTGATATGCGTTTCAAATCATTAAATGCTTTTACGGCTCAACTTCCTTTGGTTTCAAAAGCAGACGACAATGGACTTTGCGGAAGCAACACCGAGCAGGCTATAAGACTTGGTGTTCAGCTTGGTATTGTGGAGGAGTTAAAAGGAATAATAAATCGTTTCAGGGAGCGTTATTGTGATATGAAAGTTGTTCTTACAGGCGGAGACTTGCCTTTTTTTGATAGCGAGCTAAAAAATCACATCTTTGCCGACCCGTTTTTAACCCTCCGCGGCTTAAATGTTATCCTCAACTATAATGCAGATAAGAAGAGTAAATAATTTTCTCTTATTTATTTTTATTGT
>SXHM01000020.1 GCA_005773695.1 Bacteroidota bacterium | reverse complement strand
TTTTTATCACATACTGCTTGTCTTCACTTAATTTTTCTTTTTCATACACAGGTAATTTCATTAACTCAATGGCTTCACTCCGGGTAAGTTGTCCAGAACAGATTAACGTTGAGTAATGCGATTTTCTTTTATCTGCATGAAATTTCACAGGTAAAATATACGATTGATAAAACCGTGTAAAAACTGATTCGTAGTGCTTTCCACCATAATCTCGCCATTCCAATTCTCTGGAAATTATTTCTTTTGCTTTTTGCTTGTTATAATCAATGTAATCAAGCAACGGGATAATTTTTATTTTCTTTATTCGCTGGTAATAAAACAGTTTACCGATACCCAACGTAGGGAACGTTTTTATAGGAACATTTCCGAATTTCTGATGAATATCTTTTATATTAATAAGGTCATTTTTATAATGCACCCAGTTTGGCGGCATTCTTCCTTCGGTTACAATATTTTCACCGCTGAGAATGTATTTTAGTCCATGAACCGAAGCTATTTTATATAGAATGGCACTTATGGCATGGTCGGTAAGCATTTCAATATCTATTACTGAAGCTTTGAAAAATGAAAGTTGCAGGTCTTTAAACTCATTCCAGTTGATTACATGCGTATATAAATCAAACCCAAGTTTACGAACCATGGTTTCAATATTCTTAACTGCAAGTTCTGAGTTCCATCCGTTATCAAGATGAACTATTAGAGGGCGCAAGCCTAATTCTTTCGCTTTATAAACTACAAAACAACTGTCAACGCCACCACTCAATCCTATGATGCAATCGTATTCGTGATTTTTCCCGTATTCTTTTAATTCTTTTATCAGGCTGGTTAATTTCTTTTCCTTTTCAATGTCAGACAATATCTGCTTGTTTGAAATTTCATCATAGGTTTTGCAGATGTTGCAGACACCAGCATTGTCAAATACAATTTCTGTATAATCAATATTATCAATAATACATCTTGAGCATACGCGATACATTTCATCATTTAATGTTAATACTTCAGCAATAAATATCTCGTTGTTTTTTACATTATTGAATTTTGTATTCCATGTTTCGTAGGCAGACAAAGACATGTCATTATATTCAGCCTGCGACAAGCCTAAAATAGTTTTTATTGCTTCGGCTACTTCTTCTTTTGTTGCATTTGCACTGATGATCAAACCATTTTTTTTATGCTTAACTATTTCACGGCTCCCTCCCACATCGGTAGCAATTACAGGTATTCCGTAGGACATGGCTTCCATGATTGAAACCGGCAATCCTTCAGACCAACTTGTATTGATCAAAACATGGGTGCTGTTTTTATCAAGAAAATCATAAATTTCGTTTTTTGATAAATTTCCATAAAACCTGAAGGTAATATTTGTTTTGGCCGAAAGGAGTTTGTCCGCTAGATTTTCAATTACTTTAGATTCTCTTCCTCCTCCTATGTGATGCCACTCTACTTCAAAATCATTTATCAATGCAATTGCTTCAGCCAGCAAATCAACGCGCTTTACTTTTGAAATAAATGCAATGCTGAGAATAACTATCTTTTTTTCGGGCTTCGCAGTAGTGGGTTTATGGTTAACAGTAGTTCCAAGAAAATTGACCTTTATTTTTTCTTTGTCTATTTCCGGAATTGTATTCAATAAATAATTTTTACCGTCTTCTGAAACAGAAAATATCTTATCAAGTTTTTCAGTGATTATTTTACGAAAAGGGAGGTAAGCAGGCTTGTGAACATTCATGTATAAATCCCACCGGTGTAGTCGGGTAAAAGCTTTTATTTCCTTAAAATTATTTTTTAATAAACTTAATCCGAATGTATAATAGGTGCACCAATAGGTATAGAAATAATTAGAACCTTTATGAGTGTTATCTCTGTTTATTAACTGGTCTAAATAATTACGGAATTCAAGTCCGTGAATAATGTAAGAAAATATGAGTTTAAACAGTGAAAAAGACAACGGCAGCTTATATTTGTTTCTCACAATTTTTAATTCTTCAATAACAACCTGTTGAAAGAATGCAAATTTCAACGCCTGCAATTTTGAAAGAAAATTGTTATTAGGAATATAAAATTTCAGCTCCACATTTTCAGGAACTAAAAATTTGTGAGTAAGGTCATGCAGGTGTACCGGATTTGTAATTATGAGGTAAATTTTCTCAAACTTTTTAGAAAGCGCAATCAACTCGTCTTCCAGAAAAGGCTCACCATTTCCATAAGGATAGTCAGATACAACAATATAGAGTCTTTTTTCGTTCAGCATTTTCCGGAAAAATGTGGAGCTGCAAAACTATTCATTTATGTTTCAATAAAAAGCCTTTTTAGTTCAGGTGACGGTATCATGCAGCTTTCCTGTTTGCCAAACCAGCGGTAGCGGTTGCGAGCTATAAAATCATATACGCCATCGCGAACAAACTTTGGAACAATAATGAAAGCATAAAGCAGAGAATAAATCCCATTTAAGCGTTTTGCTATTTCCAGTGCAGCTGTGGATTTTAACCGGACAGTATTATTCTCCAGAAGCATAACGCTGTCAATATTCTTATCTGCTAAATCAAACTTACTAATGATTTTTTTGCCAAACTCTGATTGCAGTGAGGCAAATCTGAACACACTTTTTTTGTCACGTTTAATAATAAACTGAACAGAAGAGTTGCAGAGGTTGCACACACCATCAAATAAAATAACCGGATGCTTGTTGTCTTGCATTTTTATTGCTTAGTCACAATAAATTTCTTTGAGATTGCCGTTGATTTGGTGCTTACCCGCAGCACATAAATTCCGGAAGGAAATGATGTGGTGTTGATATTCAAATTGGTTTGGCTTTTCGACAATGAAAATGAATGTATCAATTGTCCGGTAAGATTGTAAATTCCGGCAACAGCTTGCTCTTGCAAAGGTTCAGCAAAATTCAGTGTAATATTGTCTTTGCAGGGATTTGGGTACAAAATGGCTTCAAGGTTTTTTAGTTCTGGTTTGGAAATTCCAGTTGTAATACCTGTTGTATCACCTTTGTAATAACTTACCCCGCCTGTATAATTTCCGATTACAATATCCATCAAATTGTCGTTGTTAAGGTCACTGCCACAAACACTTGAGCGAACTCCTTCAAACAATTTAAGTTCGCCTTTTTTAGGAAATGACGGACGAAGAGAGATTTTCATATTTGGTCTTAGCATTCCCGAAGTGGTTGAATTCATTGAACACCCAACCGCGTTATTAGCAGAAGCTGCAACATTGGAAACATATGTTGTGGAGCTGCAATAGATGCTGCTGTTTCCGGTTGAAGAAAGTGTTGTATCAAAACATACTTGAACCAACACATCCGATACTGCATCCCAAGTAAATTTTGTGTCAAATTCAAATTCTTTCCAACCGCTTGCGTTAACAACAATATCTTCGAAAAAAACAGGATTTGATGTCATATTTTCAAATGCTGATAAATCAGCGTCTGTTATATTTATGATGTTGATTTTGAAATTTCGGATTGTATCGTTTGCGGATGGTGTATTAACATTAAAAGCAAGCGTTTCGATTATGCCATGTTGCAAACCTGCAGCTTGCAATTCTTCTGCTTTAATCAAAAACTGGTTACGTCCGTTTTTAAATTCTGTACCAAATGGAGTTGTCAGTGCATCTGAAGAAACAGTTGTTCCTTGTCCTATTTCAGCCTGAAGTTGAATTCCGGCATCCAACGTTTCTTCTATTTTAATGTATTGATGAATATCGCCACTTTCAGAGCCCACAAATAATTGCTTTTCGTCATTTATCTTAAACATAAATGGGACGCTGTATCCTATATTAAATCCCACTTTTCTTACATCAACACCGCCAAAGTCTTCTGATATGATTGTAAAGACTGGATTATTAGCGTTTCCTGTATTTTCATAATAATTAAGGTTGCCGTTACGCTCACCAATAACAAGATCTAATAAGGTATCGCCATTTACATCAAATAATTGAGGAGCTGCATTTAATCCAACATCAATGCCTGAATAATTTGCAAGTGAAAACACAAAACTTGCAGATTGTCCCGGTTGAGCATTATTTTCAAAAAGATGTAATACCCCATTACTGTCACCAATCAACATTTCATCTACATTATCACCATCAATATCACCAAAGGTTGGAACAAGGCTTTTGATGCCCAGTGATTGAATTCCTGCATAATCTCTTGTTATTAATTGAAATGCAGGATTACTTTCTGTGCCGGTGTTTCGGTAATATGAGAGGTTTGATTGATAATTTCCGTTTGTAGAATAATAACCGTAGTTGCCTATAATCAAATCCTGCAATCCGTCATTATCAACATCAAAAAAAACAGGGAACGAAACTTCGCCTACTTCAATCATATTATCCTGCAGAAAATTGTTTTGCGTAAATGAAAAATCAGGGAGCGATGAAGTTCCGTTATTTTCATAGAGCCAAATGCTATTGAAGTTTTCGGTAATATTGGTTGTGTTAGGGCTCGAAATCAGGTCTTTTACATTATCGTTATTGATGTCTTCATAAAATGCAGCAGGGAAAACAGCTAGGTCAACAGGAGTTGTATTGGACGGAGTTGCAGAGTTTTGCTCATACATGTGTGCATCTTGCAAAGTGCCGTCATTACTTAGCATTACAATATTTTTAAATGAAATATCACCCATCATAAATTCTTTTACTCCGTCATCATTCATGTCTAACGCAAGTGTTGATGAACCACTATGGCGGTTATTGCTTTCTCCGCGAAATTCGCCCCAGTAACAGGTGTCTAAATACACAGCATTAGATGCGCTGTTTTCAGAAAAACCTCCCCAGCATTGGTCATACAAGACAAATGCAAGGCTGTCGCTGTGGCCATAAAGTTCCTGGCTCTGGTTGCTGTGATATTCAATCTGTAAGCCTGAAATATGAAAGGTAAGCACATCAAGATCCCCATCATTATCCACATCAATAAAGGTAGGCATATCAACGGGGCTTATATAAAGCGCCAGATAATTTGGATCGTAAAACGATTTCATGAATGAAGTTTTCAACTCAAAGGTTATGCTGTCGGCAGTTGAGGTTGTGTTGCGGTAAACCGCTGTAGCCCCATTCGAATATGTGAAAATATCTTTTTTGCCATCCAGATCGTAGTCTCTTAATAATATCCAGTCATGAAAAGTGCCGCGGTCGTCATGCTGGTTTACAAAGTGGGGTCGATATTCAGGTGCAAGCGTATAGTCTATTGTTCCCGGAGTTCCGTTATTAATAAAGGTTGTTACTTTATTTCCGGCACGGTCAAATACAAAGAGGTCTTCAACATTATCCAAGTTCAAATCAATAGTTGAAAACTGGCAGGAATTAAGTCCCCCAGCCCATGGAAATTTCAATGTGTTATTATTTATTGTTACCGGAATTGAGTCGTAACGATTAAAGTAAGGTTGAGCCGAGGCACTAAGAATGCAGAATGCGAGTTTCGGAATTAATATATATACAAAATAGCGCAATTTCATGAAAGCTAAATTAGGACTGCAAAATTAAGAATTTATTATGCCTGATTTTTTATTCTTTATTGCTCATTTTTCCTATTTTCGCCTGAATTTTTTAACTACTACAAATGAAATACATCTATCTAATTCTGATTTCTTTTCTTTCACTTAATGTCTTAGCTCAGGGCGAACAAGGCCACAACGACTACAACTCAAGAAGCGAGTTGAACCCGCAGTTTGCTCCTTTTTATCACGGTGTAGCTTCCTTTGACCCTTTGCCCAGCAGTGTACTTATCTGGACACGCATAACGGTTGATAATCCCGGTTCGGTTGATGTAAACTGGCGTTTTGCAACCGATACATTGTTTAATAATGTTGTAAATTCAGGAACTGTTACCACAGATGAAAACAAAGATTACACTGTAAAGGTTGATGTTACAGGCTTACAACCCAATACATGGTACTATTATGAATTTAACAACAGTGGCAGGTATTCATTAATAGGAAGAACCAAAACTGCTCCTGTTGGTGATATAGATAGCTTGCGTTTTGCAGTAGTATCCTGCGCTGATTATGAGAACGGATATTATAATGCATATCAGCATATAGCAGAGCGAAACGATATTGATGCAGTATTACATTTGGGTGATTATATTTATGAATACGGAGCAGGAGGTGGAATTGCAGGGCGAGAACACGAACCTGCCAACGAGATAATTTCATTAGATGATTACCGCACACGTTATTCACAATATCGTTTAGATAAGGATTTACGATATGCTCATCAGCAATACCCTTTTATAATTGTGTGGGACGATCATGAAATGGCAAACAACGCATATCATGACGGAGCAGAGAATCATACTGAAGGAACTGAAGGAACATGGGTAAACAGAACAGCATACGCTCATCAGGCATCGGATGAATGGAACCCTAATCGCCTGATTGACAACAATGAACTGGGTAAAATTTATCGAACTGTACGTTATGGAGATTTATTGAACTTATATATGTTGGATACCCGTTATTACGAGCGAACAGAGCAGGGAGCTGGTGCAGAGGCTGATAGAAAATTGATTGGTCCTGAGCAGATGGATTGGTTAACCAATCAAATGGATACAACTACTGTTACATGGAATATTTTAGGACAGCAAGTAATGATGGCACCATTGGTTGTTTTTAGTATTACAGTTAATAACGATCAATGGGATGGATATCCTGCAGACAGAGATACTCTTTATCAACGTATACAGGATTTAGGTATTGAGAATTTAGTGACACTTACAGGTGACATCCATTCATCATGGGCAAACGATTTGCCGCTTAGTAATTATGATAACTCAGATGCGCAGAATGTAATCGGTTCGGTAGGAGTTGAGTTTGTTGCAACAAGTATTACATCTGGCGGTGCGCCTTCAGTTCCCCAATCAATTATTACAAGTCAGAACCCTCACATCCGTTATGTGGATCTTGCAAAGCGCGGTTACGTTTTATTGGATGTAAACAAAACCCGTACACAAGGTGACTGGTATTACGTAAACACTATTACCGACCAGAATTTTACAGTAGAATCTCCCGAGAACTGGTATGTAAACGAAGGCGAAACATTTTTGCAGGTGGCACAGCAAGGCCCAAGCGTATATCTTGGTGATCTGCAACCGCAGGCTCCTCTACTTCCTAATAATCCTGTTTCAGTAGGTGAAAACGATGCTGTTGCTGCTTTAATAGGTGTTTATCCTAATCCGTTTGTTGATCGGATTTTACTTCAGTTTAATCTGTTTCGCTCAGAAGAAGTGTTAATTGAAATGCATGACAACACCGGCAAAACAGTTTACAGTAAAAACCTTGGTAAAGTTCGAGACGGTCTGAATTATTTTGAAATTCGTGACTTAAATCTTTCAGCAGGAGCATACTTCCTTTCAATGAATGTAGCCGACAAACAACTGAACAAAATTTTAGTTAAAACGAAATAAAATAATTCTTTAGCAGTTATTAACTTAATTTAGTTGGTCGCTTTTGCTAGGATTAGTATTACATTAATTAAGTATTTTTAAATTCGCAGAGTTTGATAACTGATTTCAACATTAGCAGCGAAGGCTAAATATGGGGAACGAAAGGACATTTTTAAACGGTCTTATGGATGGCGATGAGGTGCTGTTAAGCAGAGAATGCTTAATTACCAAAAGTGATATTCTCCAAATTCTTCCTGAGATTGAAATACTGATTGATAAGTTTAAAACCAGCAAAATCACTAAACGAAAAATTGTAAACATTGCCATTGAAAGTTTACAAAATTTGCAAATACATTCATTTCTTGACCACACCGAGACTTATCAGCAGAAGCCGCTTTTTATTTTAAGTAAAGCAGAAAATGATTTTTATATTTCCATCGGAAATCTGGTTAACAACTCTGAGATTCATTACCTCAAAGACAAGCTCATTAAGATTAACAGCCTTGCTGATGATGAAGTAAAATACCTGTACAGCGTAATTATGAAACAGACCTTTGTAAAATTCAGTGACAAGGGTGGCGCAGGTTTAGGTTTAGTTGACATGAAAAAAAAATCAGGGCACCCGCTGCAATATGATTTTACCAGAGTAGATGATTCG
>SXHM01000019.1 GCA_005773695.1 Bacteroidota bacterium | reverse complement strand
TTTGTAATCTTTTTCGTCAAAACCTTCTGTCATGTCGGTTTTTATAAAGCCGGGAGCAATTGCATTTACGGTAATATTTCTTCTGCCTAACTCCTGTGCCAACGCTTTTGTTGCACCAATAACACCGGCTTTTGCTGCCGAGTAATTGGTTTGTCCGGGCAAGCCTTTTACGCCTGAAAGCGAAACTACATTTACAATACGACCATAGCGTTTTGCAACCATACCTTTAACAACAGTGCGCGTTACAAAAAAGAAGCTGTCGAGATTGGTTTTTATAACGCTGTCCCATTCTTCGTCTTTCATAAAAGGCAGCAACTGATCTTTGCGGATACCTGCATTGTTAATTAGAACTTCAACATTTTTGTCTTTGTTCTCATCCACCCATTTACCAAGAACTGCTTCAATTTCTTCACGATTTGAAACATCAAATTTCAGCAACTCGCCTGTAGTTCCTTTTTCGGTAACAGCCTGCAATGTTTGCCTGGCAGCATCTTCGTTACTCTGAAAATTTATGATAATGTGATAACCTTGTTCAGCAAGTTTCAGGCAAATTGCTTTGCCAATACCTCTTGAACCGCCTGTTACCAATGCACATTTCATGATTTAGAATTTATAAAAAACACCTGCGTCTATAGCAGGATATACATTTGTTTTTGTTTCAGGTAGCGGACCGCCTCCACCTCCGCCATTTACATCAGTTATCGGAAAAGAAACGCCTGCGCCAAGATTTACACCTAAGTGTTTTCCGAAAATATAATCAACACCGCCAAGCAGAGCAGGGCCAAACAGCACATCGCTAAACTGCCCTCTGTCACCTGTTTCATAAAGATAGTAATCATTGTCTCTACCAACCATGCCCATTTGAAAGTCAACATAAATCCATTTATAAACAAAAAGTTTTACGCCAAAGTCAAATTGAATTCTTCGTTGAAACGAACCTGTTCCGGGATTTAAAAATGGTCGCGGATAAACACCCAAACCTGTATGTAAACCAAAACCCACAATGCCTCCAACTCTGAACTGAAAGCGTGTTCCTGCACCACCATAGCTGTTTCCGAAGCCTGCTCCAAGTGAAACATATTTGTCGTGTCCGTTCAGCTGAAATTTAGATTTTGGCTTTTCAACTTCTTTGTCTTCTTCCTTTTTTTGTTCATCAAAGGAATAAACATACTGGTCTTCAGTTGTTGCTTTTTCCTGCGGTTGTTCCTGAACTTTAGTGAAAACTTCTTCAGTTCCATCCTGATAGCGAATTGAAATAACATCCACAACATTTACAGTTCTTACAGGACCGTCAGGTTGGTCAAACTTTTTGAATTTTATAATATCCGGAGTTATTTCTTCAACTTTTGCATTGTATTCCGAACCATCCTTCATGTATATATAATCCTGCGCCTGCGTTGCAAGTGCAAGAAAGACTAAAAACAGGGCTGTGCCTGTTTTATGCAAAAACATTTTTGAGAGGAGTTTCATCGAGAATTAGTTTTTTCAGATTGGTCAACTCTTCGTTGCGGGGTTTATCATCTGTAAACTTAGGTGCAATTTTTCTCAGTTGCTTGAAAACTTTTTGTGTTGCAGGTGATAGTTTATTTTCGAAACCGAGATAATCTACTGCCTGCAGAATGGTCATAAATTCAATTGCCATAACTTCAGCAGTATTATCCACTACCTTTTTGGTGATCAGCGCAGCGTTGGTTCCCATGCTAACAATGTCCTGATTATCGTTATTGTTAGGAATACTATGCAGATACATCGGGAAAGCAAGCGTTTGATTTTCTGCAGTAGTTGATGTTGCTGTAAACTGAATACCCTGCATTCCAAAGTTGAGGCCGAGTTTACCAAGATTTACAAACGGAGGAAGTTTTCCATTCAGTTTATCGTTTAGCAGATAATTGAGTTGTCGTTCGCACATCATGCTCATTTTGGCAACAGCAATTTTGAGTTTGTCCATTTCAAAGGAAACATAATCACCGTGAAAGTTTCCTCCGTGATAAACATTCTCATTTTTGTGGTCAATAATAGGGTTGTCGTTTGCTGAGTTTACTTCATTAAGCAATACACTTTCTGCATTTAATATAGTATCGTAAACAGGACCCAATATTTGAGGAACGCAACGCAGTGAATAGTATTCCTGCACTTTATCTTTCAATACTTCCACTTCAACTTTCTTGCTGTAAAGATGATCGGGGCGATGGCGAATAAGTTTACTTCCTTTCAATGCTACTCGCATGGTTTCGGCAATTTTCTTTTGCCCGCCATGAATTTTTGCGTTGTTCAGCCCTTCCGAAAAATGGTCGTCAAATGCTTCCACAATCTCATTAATCATAGAAGATGCAATGATGCTCCATGAAAGCAGGTTCTGTGATTTCAGAATGTTTATTAATCCAATTCCTGTCATAGCCGCTGTGCCATTCATGAGTGCAATACCTTCGCGGATCTGAATCTGTAACGGTTTTATTTTTGCTGCTTTCAGCGCAACTGCTGTTTTTATTTTTTTGCCTTTATAAAACACCTCGCCTTCACCAATAAGGTTTAAGGCAAATTGAGCCAGTTGTACCAAATCACCACTTGCACCAACGCTTCCATGTTCAGGTATATAAGGATAAATGTCATTATTTATAAATGCAACAATGGTTTCAGCCAGGCTTTTATGAATACCTGAATACCCAAGCATAAGTGTATTTAAGCGGGCGAGCATTATTGCTTTTGAATATTCTTCAGCAAGGGGATTGCCAAGCCCCGAACAGTGGCTGCGTATTAAATTATATTGCAATGCCAGTTTATCTTTCTCGCTGATACGGTATTGAGCCATTGGTCCAAAACTGGTGTTGATACCATAGATAAGTTTGTTATGCGAAAACTTGTCAAGGAACTTGTAATTGTCATCAACATTTTTCAATGCCAATTTATCGATGGCGATTTTGTCGCCATCAAATAAAACCGTTTTAAAATTTCCGAGATTTAAATATCTGTTGCCTATTACTACCATCCTGTTTTTTCGAAAAAGGATGCAAGTTTAATGATTTGTTTCTTTTGTTTGTACAGCGAATCTATAAATGCAAGGAAAATGATTTCAATAATTTGGGGATTTATTGTTGTTAAAATTTAATTTTGCAGAAAATTAGTTCAATGCAAATAGAAAAGACGGATGTATTGGTGATTGGTGCTGGTCCATCGGGAACTGTGGCTGCTTCGTTGGTTAAGAAAAATGGATTGAACGCAGTTATTGTTGAGAAACAGAAATTTCCTCGCTTTGTAATAGGCGAAAGTCTTTTGCCTCGTTGTATGGTTCATCTGGAAGATGCAGGTTTGCTTGACGCAATAAAAACACAAGGTTTTCAGGAAAAATTTGGCGCTAAATTTTTGAAAGATGATAAAATGTGTGATTTCAATTTTTCGGAGCAATTTACTGATGGCTGGAAATGGACATGGCAGGTTCCCCGCGCTAAGTTTGACAAAGCCCTGGCTGATGAAACAGAAAAGAAAGGTGTTTCTATTTATTATGAAACAGGAGTTGTTGATGTTCAAATGAACGGAACCAATTCGCTTACTATGGTTGAAGATGCCAACGGAAATAAAAGACAGATAGAAGCAAAATTTATTATCGACTCAAGCGGTTACGGGCGTGTTTTACCTAATCTGTTTGATTTGAATAAACCTTCCAATTTTCCGGCACGCAAAACATTGTTTGCGCATGTGAAAGATGTAAGACGCCCCGATAATATTGATGGAAACCGTATTACAATCATTGCTCACCATACCGATGTATGGATTTGGGTTATTCCGTTTTCTGACGGAATAACTTCGCTTGGTTTTGTTGGTAATAATTGGTTTTTTGAGAATTTTACAGGCAGTAATGAGGTGCAATACCGCAATATAATTGAAGATTGCGAGCATTTGCGCGAACGCTTTAAAGATATAGAGTTAGTTTTTGAGCCACGAACAATTGAAGGCTGGAGTATTTCGGTAAAACAATTTTACGGAGATGGTTATGCGCTTACTGGGAACAGCAGTGAGTTTCTGGATCCTGTTTTTTCGTCAGGTGTAACATTTGCAACCGAATCGGGTGCCGTGGCTGCAAAGCTTGCGTGCCGCCAGATAAAGGGCGAAAAAGTAGATTGGGAAAAAGATTTTAGTCAACACATGAAGCAGGGAGTTGATACTTTCCGCTCCTATGTAGCCGGTTGGTATGACGGCACTTTGCAGGATATTTTCTTCTCGCCTAAAGTTGATTTGAATATCAAAAAGCAGATTTGTTCAGTACTTGCCGGTTATGTGTGGGATATGGATAATCCGTTTGTGAAAAAGCACAATCGCGTCATAGGTAATCTTGCACACCTTGTTAAAATGGAAGCAGGGGCTATTTAATTAGCGTATTAAATAATTAGCTGATTAGCTAATTGATCATCAGTTAATTGCTTCTGCGCATCGCTCGCCATCCATAGCAGCAGAAACAATTCCCCCGGCATAACCACCACCTTCTCCGCAAGGGTATAAACCTTTTATATAAGGATGTTGCAAAGACTGTTTATCTCTCGGTATTCTTACAGGAGATGATGTTCGTGATTCAATTGCCACCACAACGGCTTCATTGGTCAGGTATCCGCGCATCTTTTTTCCGAATTCAATATAACCTTCACGCAAACGGTCGGAGATTTCCGCAGGCAACACATCTTTTATCATCACTGATTTTACTCCGGGCTGATAAGAAGTTTCGGGCAGGTCAAGGGAGAGTATGTTTTTTGTGAAATCCACCAATCGTTGGGCCGGAGCGGTTTGTGTTCCTCCTGCTGAGGTACAAACAGCTTGTTCTAATGCCTGCTGGTATTTCATTCCGGCAAGCGGACCGTATTTTTCAAATGATTTGTAATCTTCGGGCTCTACCGAAACTACAATTCCTGAATTGGCAAAAGGGTTATTGCGTTTTGAGGGCGACCATCCATTTGTAACTACTTCGCCCGGTGCGGTAGCACATGGAGCAATAATTCCGCCCGGACACATACAGAACGAATAAACACCACGTCCGTTTATTTGTTGCACAACGCTGTATGGAGCAGCAGGTAAATAAGGATGTCGCAAGTCGCAGTGGTATTGTATTTTGTCAATAAGTTGTTGAGGGTGTTCAACCCGAACGCCCATTGCAAAGGGTTTTGCTTCGAGCAGAATTCCTTTGCTTTGGAGCAACTCATAAATATCGCGGGCCGAGTGTCCGGTAGCGAGGATGAGCGAATCGGCTTCTATTTTATCTCCGTTGTGGAGGGCAACGCCTTTTACTGAATTGTCCCTTATAATGATGTCGATTACCCGCTTTTCAAAATGTATTTCACCCCCTGAATCTAAAATGGTTTGTCGCATGGAGGCAATAATTTGCGGCAACTTGTTGGTACCGATGTGAGGATGGGCATCAATCAGTATTTCTTCGCTGGCACCATGCTGCACAAATACGGAGAGAATGCTGCGTATATCTCCCCGTTTGTTGCTGCGGGTATAGAGCTTGCCATCGGAGTAGGTACCTGCACCACCTTCGCCAAAGCAGTAATTACTGTCGGGATTTACAATGTGTTCTTTATGTATGGCTGCTAAATCTCTTCTGCGGTCGCGTACGTTTTTGCCTCGCTCTACGATAATGGGTTTTCTTCCTTTTTCTATTAGTTTCAGCGCTGCAAAAAATCCCGCAGGTCCGGCACCTACAATGATTACTGGCTTTTTATTTTTTACATCGGGGTAGTTCTTTCGCTGAATAAAATCATCTTTAATTACCTGCTCGCCTTTAACAAATACTTCAAAGCTGAGGTTTACTTTAACTTGCTTGGAGCGTGCATCAAAGGACCTATGGATAAGGCGGAAGTAGCCTATCTCCTTTTCTGATATGCCCGACTTTTGAGCAATAGCTTTTGCAAGCGCTTCATCTGAGGAGGCAATTTCGGGTGGGACTATAATGTCAATTCGTTTCATTTAAAAAAATTAGCCACGTAGCCCAATAGCCAATTAGTATACATATTACTACTTGGCTACTTTACTATTTGGCTTTTTTTAGAAATTTGGTTTCAGCCTGTGTTTCGCATAAAAGTTATTGATATGCTCTACTGCTTCTTCAGGGGTATCAACTAAGCGAAAGAGGTTAAGGTCTTCCTGTTTTATGTTTTTTTCTTCCTCAAGCATTACTTCTTCTATCCATTTAAGCATACCGCCCCAGAATTTTTTTCCAACCAGAACGACCGGAAAGCGAGCTACCTTTTGGGTCTGAACAAGGGTAAGGGCTTCAAACAATTCATCCAGTGTGCCAAAGCCTCCTGGTAATACTATAAAGCCTTGTGCATATTTCATAAACATTACTTTTCGTACAAAAAAATAATCGAAGAAAATGAGTTTATCGTTGTCAATGTATTTATTGGCTTTTTGCTCAAAAGGCAGTTCAATGTTTAATCCTACTGAGTGGCCACCGCCACGGTTTGCACCTTTGTTGGCTGCTTCCATAATTCCGGGTCCTCCTCCTGTTATTATTCCAAAGCCTGATTGGGTAAGTAAATAGGCTGTTTCTTCGGCCAGTTTATAATGTGTTTTGTTTACATGGGTGCGTGCAGACCCAAATATGGATACGCAGGGGCCTATACGTGCCAGTTTCTCAAAGCCGTCAACAAATTCAGCCATTACTTTAAATATCATCCAGCTGTCGTTGCCTTTTATCTCGGTCCAGTCGCGTTTATCAAAAGCTTTGCGTATAAATTCTTCTTTTTCTTTGTCAGTCATAGAGAATGTTTTTCGATGGTAAAGTTAGGGTAAACGTTGGATAGGTGATTTTAGTTATTTTAAAACCTGCTCACTATCCCGAAGTGTATCTTGCCCGAGCGGAATTCAATAGGATTATCAAACTGCTTACCCAGGGCATACGTAAGCGAGAAAATCCCTATTTTGGTTTCAAACGTAATACCCGCCCCAAAGCCAAAGGGTCTGTCGAATATGCGCTTGTCACGGCTGGTATTTTCATAATAAGCCTGTTCAAAGAAGCCAAACAGGTAAGAGTTTTGTTCCAGCAGAAAGCGGTATTCAGCAGTGGCAATGCTGTAAAGAGAAGCAAAAATACTTTCCTCGTCAAACCCGCGAAGGGTTTTAAGGCCTCCAATGCGGGGCAGCTCATTCTGAAAAAGGTTTTGGTTAATTATAGTTGCACCCTGCAAAGCAGTTTTTATTGTGCTGCGGTTACCCAAAGGGATATAATATTCCGCAAGTAAATCGGCATTAATCTGAAGGGTTTTGAGCTTAATATTTTCGTAGGCCTCGGGATTGATTTTGGCGTTCTGTCTGATGGTCTTGTTTCCTGCCTGAAGGTTGGTAACTAGGCGCAAACCTTTACGGGGATTAAATCGGTAATCCAGCTTCTCAAACTTAGCACCAATACCATACATAAGCGTCTTAATATCGGCATACTGAGGAAGGGAAGTTGCATTTTCCAATCCATAATTGCTCAGTAAGTTAGAGGTTCTGCTGTCTATAAATACTTTAAGGTAGTTTCCCCCACTGAAAAGGTATTGCAAACCACCTGCTATATTAATATTGATGAAGGTGGTATCTCTCTTGTAAAGGTCAAACTTTACATCAACTCCAAAGGGTGTATTAAACAGAAAAGGATACACAATCTGTGTTCTCAAATCCTGTGTTTGGGCTTGCAATTTTCGCCAATTTATGCTCACCGTTTCGCCCCTGCCGAATGAGTTGAGCAAGTTTAGTTTCAGATCACCAGTAATGAGCACTTTTCCTGTTTCTGCATTATTGGGCATAACGCCAAGAATACCATCAAACTGGCTGGCTCCTTTTTTATCCAGATATACAAACAGCTTAGCCTTATCTTTTGTGAACAGAGCCTGCGGACTTTGGTTTTCACGCACAAAAGCAAGCTCCTTGCTTCGGATAGAAATTTTTCGCACCTGGCTCTCGTCATATAAATCGCCCGGCTTAATGCCATAATAGTTGAAGAGGTAAACGGAGCGAACTTTGGCATTACCCTTAATTACAAGGCTGTCAATTAAAAACAGTCCGTTCTTTTTCAGGTTCAAAGAAGCCTCTAGTTTGCCTTGTGTAATCTTAAGACTGTCTAATTTAACCGAAGCAAAGGGATATCCATTATTCTCGCACCAGGCAATAATGCGTTTCTGCAGTCGGGTAACACTTCGAAAATAAATAGGCTCGCCAAAAAACACTTTTTCACGGAAGTTTGCACGGCTTAATATATCCTCAGAAACATTGCCTGCCTTAATAGTTGCCCATCGAAATACCTCGCCAGAAGTAATCCAAGCCTTTAAATGCAGCGAATCAGTATTGCGCGAACTATCCACCTTGGCACTCAGGTAGCCAGAGTCGTTCAGTCGGAGAATAATGTCTTGCAGTTCCCTTTTCTGTGCACTGTCGCTTACAAACTCATTTTTAAAACCTGTTAACTTCCTGAATTGCTTTTGCGAAATAATGCTGTCGTTACGAACCAATTCCAGTTCAAAGAATCGGTATTGCGCAGAGGAGTTAAAGTATAGTAAGCAGAACGAACTAATTAAAACAATAAAACTCAGTGAACCTCTGTGCATCTCTGTATAATAAATTCAAACCCTCCAGTTAATCTCCCCAATTCCCTTACTGCGAAGATATTCATTCGTTTTTGAAAAATGCCTGCATCCGAAAAAACCATTGTAAGCTGAAAGTGGAGAAGGGTGCGCAGATTTAAGGATAAGATGTTTACTCTCATCAATCAACACCTCTTTGTTCTGTGCAAATCTTCCCCATAGAATAAACACAAGGTTCTCTCTTTTGTCTGATAGTTTTTTAATGGTGGCATCCGTAAAATTTTCCCAACCTCGCTTTTGGTGCGACCCGGCAAGGTTGGCGCGAACGGTAAGCGTTGCATTGAGTAACAATACCCCCTGATCGGCCCATTTCTCCAGATTACCTGTTTGCGGAACAGGTAAATCTAAATCAGCATGAATCTCTTTAAAGATATTAACCAATGATGGTGGTTTGGCTATGCCTTCAGGTACTGAGAAAGAAAGCCCGTGCGCCTGTCCCTCGCCATGGTAGGGGTCTTGTCCGAGAATTACCACTTTCACTTTATCAAAAGGCGTGTGGTTATATGCAGAAAAAATCTTATTTCCGGGAGGAAAGATACGTTGTGTCAGTTTTTCAGTAACCAAAAACTCTTTCAATTTAATAAAGTAATCAGCAGTAAATTCATTTATAAGTTCAGCTTTCCAGCTTGGATCAATAGAAGGATTAACGGTATTTGTCATAGTTTATTTTGTTTGTCTCAGTTTTCACAAATTAGCGTAAATTCTTGAAATCTGTGCTAACATTAAAAAC
The DNA here is from genome assembly GCA_005773695.1 of Bacteroidota bacterium. Next base: position 781 of record SXHM01000019.1, on the reverse strand, counting down.
AAATCTCGTCTTTTGTTATTCAGTTGCAAAGGTTTTTAAAAAATGTTGATAACCTTTGTTTCATTATATCCGTAGGAATAAACAATATTTCTAACTTTGCGCCAGTTATAGTTAAATGATTACTCACACACAAAACACTTCACCCTTGAAAAAAGTTGCAATCATCCTCGTTGTATTAGTTAGTTCAGCAATGATTTTCTCATCCTGCAAATCGCATGAACAATGTCCGGCTTACGGCAGCGTTCAAACACAGGAAGTAAAAGGGTAAGTGCGTTTCGCCCTTAATTCTTTTCTATAAGTCACGCTTTTAGCTTGACTTTTTTTGTTTTACATCACCACACAAATTTTACAGTCTGTACCAACTCCGGGTGCAAGCTTTTCGCCACCGGACAATGCAAGGCGGCAGTTTCAATCATCTTTTTTTGTTCTTCAGTATAATTGTTGGCAGGAAAAAATAAGTCCACTATTATTTCAGCTATTCTGCGTGGGTTGGCAGCCATAACCTTGGTGACTGCTGCACTTGCACCATCAATACTGTAATTGTTTTTTTGTGCCGAAATACCTATAGTAGTAAGCATGCAAGTGCCCAATGAAGTAGCAGTTAAATCTGTAGGCGAAAATGCTTCGCCTTTACCCAAATTGTCAGTTGGGGCATCGGTAATTATTTCCGTTCTTGATTTCAGATGCACTGCTTTACAGCGCAAATCGCCTGTGTAGGTTAGCTCAAAATTTGCAATAATGTTTAGTTTATTCAGTAAAGATAATGGTGGAAAGCTAATAA
>SXHM01000206.1 GCA_005773695.1 Bacteroidota bacterium | reverse complement strand
ATGCAAGTGTATGATGTAACCGGAAAAAAGGTAAATGAACTAAGTGTAGGACTTAATACTACAAGAATAAATATTTCAACCTACACATCTGGGATTTATCTTTACACGTTTACTGACAACAATTCAGCGATTTTACACACGGGTAAATTCGCAGTAACCCGCTAAACTGACTTCATGAAAACCCGTCTTGCCTCAAACAAGACGGGTTTCTTTTTTAATTAACCAAAAACTGAAAAATGAAACTAAATCATTTCATTTCACCTTGCTTTTTACTTCCGATATTTATCTGTATTATTTTTTCTTTTACTGCAAATGCTCAAACAGGAATATTGAAAGGAACAGTTTCAAACGGAAAAAACAAAGAAACTATTATTGGGGCAAGTGTTATTTTACAAAGTGATCCTAAAATAGGAACCATCACTGACTTTAACGGGAACTACGAACTTAAACTTCCTGTTGGCAAGCAAAGTGTAATTTTTACATTCACCGGAATGCAGGCCGATACACTTACCTTGACAATTAAAGAAGGTCAGGTTACTACTTTCAGTGTAGAGATGAATGATACTGCTCAGGAACTTGGTTTAACCGTAGTTTCGGCCGGAAAATTTGAACAAAGTCTCGGAGAGGTAACTGTTTCAATGGAAGTGATAAAACCTAATTTGGTAGAAAATAAAAATACTAAAAGCATACAGACCGCATTAGAACAAGCTCCCGGATTAGTTATCCTTGACAGCGAACCGCAAATAAGAGGTGGAAGCGGATTTAACTTTGGAGTGGGAACTCGCGTTGGAGTCTATGTTGACGACCTTCCCATTTCAATTGGCGATGTTGGAAAACCGGAGTGGAGTTTTATTCCGGTTGAAAATCTGGAACAGATTGAGGTAATTAAAGGTGCATCATCTGTGCTTTATGGCTCATCTGCTCTTAACGGAATCATCAATATCCGAACTGCTTATCCGAAATCTGAACCTGTAACCAACGTAAATGTTTTTACAGGAATGTACAGCACACCGGCAACCAAAGAAGCAAAATGGTGGGATGGTGTTGCCAATTTTTCGGGTTTGAATTTTTTCCATTCACGAAAAATAGGACAGTTTGATTTTGTGATTGGCGGAAATGCTTTGTATGACCATAACTATATAGGACCGCCTGATGTTAATGTTTATTTGAATTGTCCCACTTGCCCGAACTTGACCAGAACATCTGAGAATTTTGATAAATATCAGAGTTATCCGATTTCAAAAAATGATGTTGCAGACAAAAAAGGAAGATTAAATTTTAATCTTCGTTATCGTTTCAAAAAAGTAGAAGGTTTATCAGTAGGAGTAAATGGAAATTTCATGATGGCTCACTCTAATTTTTCATTAGTTTGGGACAATACTGGTGCTGGAATGTACTCTGCGTACCCGGGCACAATGACAATTCAGGATATGTTCCTGTTTTATGTTGATCCTTTCATAACTTACTTTACTAAAAAAGGATATCGTCATAGCTTAAAAACACGTATTAACCATACGGATAACGATAACGGAAACAACCAGAGCAACCGCAGTACCGTTTATTTTGGTGATTATCAGTTTCAGCGTGCCTGGAAATCATTGGATGGTTTAACCATGACGGCAGGGCTTACCGGAAGCTATGTCGATTCGTGGAGTCAACTTTATGTAGCGTCAGATACAAACGGATTAAATAATTCAAAAAATGTTGCAGGTTACATGCAGTTGGACAAAAAATTCTGGAAAGATGTAATCAATTTTTCAGGTGGTGTGCGCTACGAATTTTTTCAGATTAATGAACAGGAGTTTGTTACCAAACCCGTTGTGCGAGGTGGTATAAGCATCAAGGCGGCAAAAGAAACCTATTTTCGTACTTCATACGGGCAGGGTTATCGCTTTCCTACCATTGCCGAAAAATACATACAAACCAGTGCAGGAGGATTAGGAGTATTCCCAAACCAAACCTTACAACCAGAAACAAGTTGGAATTTTGAAATGGGAATTAAGCAAGGTTTTAAATTAGGTAAATTCTTTGGTTACATTGATATAGCCGGTTTCTGGCAAGAATACACCAACGCAATGGAATATGTTTTTGCACAATGGAAACCTCAATTAGGATTGTCAAGCAATGGTTTCAGGTTTATGAATACCGCAGATATTCAAGTTCGCGGTATTGATATTTCCATTATAGGCCGTGGACAGTTTACAAAGCATTTTGGTATGAATGTATTAGCCGGCTATACCTATACAAATCCTAAAAATCTTGACCCTGATTTTGAATTCGGAACTGATAGCGTTGATACAGATAATTCGATAAGTGGTATACAGGGAAATGAATTGACTTTCAAGAATACAAGTATTGATACTACCAATATCTTAAAATATCGTTTCAATCATATTGCAAAAATTGACGTAGAGTTTTTTTATAAAAAATTTACATTAGGATATAGTTGCCGTTATTACAGTTACATGAAAAATCTCGATCGTAATTTTTATGCTTTGGATAATACAGTTTTACAAACTGGTTTACCTCAATATCGTGGTGACATTTATATACCTTCACAACAAGGTGTGTCAGATAAAATTATTATCGGTGATAATAAACATGGCAATATTGTAATGGATATTCGTTTGAGCTACCAGATTTCGCCAAGTCATAAAATTGCGCTTATCAGCAATAATTTTCTGAACAGAGAGTACTCACTGCGCCCTTTGAAGATTGAGGCTCCGCGCACTATTTCATTGCAATATACGCTGAAGGTTTAATCGAGATGAAAAAGGTATTAGTTGGTAAAATCAGTTTGTTGTTTTTAGCAGCCTTTATCAGCTTGTTTTTGTTTCAGTGCAAAAATACTGCTGACAAGCCTCTTAATCCCAACGGTGATAGTGAACTTGCTTTGCTCATGCGCATGATGAATGACTCCACAGCATCCATAAAAGAATTTGTTGAGCAGGGAAAGCTTCCGGAAAAATTTCCGGAAGCTTTTTTGAAAATTCATACAGCGAAGCCAACAGACCCAACAGTTAAAACCGAAGAATTTGAAGCCTTTGCTGCCAGCTATGTTGATGGGCTAAAAAAACTATACCAGTCTTCGCCAAGCGAACTTGAAACAAATTATAATAGCCTTGTTCAGCGTTGTATAAATTGTCATCAATCAGTTTGCCCCGGCCCGATAAAAGCAATTAAAAAATTGAAAATTGAGGACTGATGATTGATGTTGGTCAGTATTTACAATACAGACAACAAACAGGCAGCTTTTTTTCTTTTCTTTGCAGCCGCATTTTACAATTTCTTAACATTGAAAAAAGCTCATCTCGTTTCCCGTTCCGAAATTAAAATACGTTTCAGTGATACTGATGCATTGGGCATTGTCTGGCACGGAAACTTTATCAAATACTTTGAGGATGGGCGCGAAGCTTTTTCGGCAGAGCACGGACTGAATTACCTTGCCATGTATAACGAAGGTTTTGCAACACCCATTGTAAAATCACTTTGCGAACATAAAAAGCCTTTGAAATACAGTGATGTGGCCATTATAGAAACAGAGTTTGTAAATAATCCGGCCGCAAAAATTCATTTCCGTTATAAAATCTTTTGCAAGTCAGATGGCGCTCTTTCTGCAACAGGCGAAACCATTCAGGTTTTTTTAGATAAAAACAGTAATCTTTTTCTCAATCATCCTCCCTATTTTGAAAGCTGGAAAAAGAAAAATGGTTTATTGAAATGAAAACTGTTTTTGCTGCTCAGGGAAACATAATTTCTTCATTGGGTTTTACTGCCGCTGAAAATTTTTCTTCGATGGAGCAGGGCAGAAGCGGAATACAGCGATTTGATAATAAGGATTTCTTACCCTTTCCTTTCTATGCTTCACTTGTTGATGAGGTAATGTTAAATGAGAAGTTTTCTGCATTAGGAACTAAACAGAATTACACACGACTTGAGAAAATAATTATTCTCTCCATTGCTGATGTGATTGAAAAATCGGAAGTAGATGTAAAATTAGAAAAAACACTTCTGATTATTTCTACCACCAAGGGGAATATTAATTTGTTGGAGCTCGAAAATTATGATGGCTTCTCTGAAAAACGCTTGTTGCTTTCTGAAATGGCAAATGAAATCGCACATTATTTCGGGATTAAGAACTCACCTTTGGTTGTTAGTAACGCATGTATTTCGGGTGTTCTTGCCATCATTACTGCGCAACGTTTAATCCGTTCGGGTCAATATGAAAACATAATTGTTTCTGGTGGTGATTTAGTTTCTGAATTTACACTGTCAGGTTTTAATTCTTTTAAAGCATTGAGCGATGAGCCTTGCAAACCCTATGATGCAGCACGAAAAGGAATTACGCTTGGTGAAGGTTGCGGAACTTTATTGTTGACTTCTGATGAAAACCTGTTGGATAAAAAGGAAAAGAAAATTAAAATTGCCGGTGGTTCGGTAAGCAATGATGCTAACCATATTTCAGGACCTTCGCGTACAGGTGAAGAGTTGGCGCTCGCTGTTGCCAATGCTATTAAAGAAGCGCAGTGCGGAACTGCAGTT
>SXHM01000205.1 GCA_005773695.1 Bacteroidota bacterium | reverse complement strand
TGATGGTTATCTGTTTTTTGATGTGAAGCCCGTTGAAATTCTGGCAGAAAACGACTCGATTGACATCGAAATGCGCATGCGCGAAGGCAAGCAGGCACGGATTAACAAAGTAACAGTTATTGGAAATACTAAAACCAACGACCATGTTATTTTGCGTGAAATCCGAACCAAGCCGGGTATGCTATTTAGTCGCAGCGATATTATCCGCTCGCAACGCGAGTTGGCAAATCTTGGGTATTTCAATTCGGAAACCTTGGGCGTAAATCCAAAACCAAACCCTGTTGACGGAACAGTAGATATTGAGTACAAAGTAGAAGAAAAACCATCAGACCAGATTGAGCTTTCAGGCGGCTGGGGGGCAGGAAGAATAGTTGGAACACTGGGAGTTACATTCAACAACTTCTCTATGCGCAACATTTTCAAAAAAGGTGCATGGCAGCCACTTCCTGCGGGTGACGGGCAAAAGCTGAGTTTGCGTGTACAGAGTAATGGATTATTTTTTCAATCATACAATGCCTCGTTTACCGAGCCTTGGTTAGGAGGTAAAAAACCAAATTCATTAAGTTTCTCTGTATTTCATTCGGTGCAGAGTAATGGGAAACCAAAAAGCGATATAACACGTCAGGCAATTTTAATAACCGGAGGAAGCGTTGGTTTTGGAACCCGATTAAAATGGCCTGATGACTTTTTTACTGCTTATATCGAAGGTATTTACCAATCGTATCAGCTAAAAAATTATCCGCTGGGAGCCTTAATTAATGGTCAATATAACAACCTTAGTTTTAAAGCAACTGTTTCCCGTAATTCTATCAGCGATCCTATTTATCCACAGCGCGGTTCAAAAATTACAGCAAGTTTGCAAATGACCCCTCCTTGGTCATCATTTGGAAGAAAAATTGATTATGACGATCCCGCTTCAAAATACAAGTGGTTAGAATTTAATAAAATCAAATTCAATTATTCATGGTTCCAGAACTTTGCAGGAAAGTTGGTAATGAACGTTAGAACACAGTTTGGGTTTCTTGGTTTGTATAACAGGCAGCTTGGTATCACACCGTTTGAAAGGTTTTATTTAGGAGGAAGCGGATTGTCCGGCTTCTCGCTTGACGGAAGAGAAATAGTTGCATTGCGCGGTTACGGTGATAATACCTTAACTCCAACCAACAATCAAGGAAGCTATACTGGCGGAACTATATATAATAAATACTCATTGGAATTGCGTTACCCCGTTTCATTAAACCCTTCAGCAACGATTTTCGGACTTGCCTTTCTTGAAGCAGGAGATGCTTACGACAAGTTCGATAATTTTAACCCTTTTGGGGTTAAAAAATCAGCAGGATTTGGTGTTCGTATATTCCTGCCGATGTTTGGATTGTTAGGCCTAGACTGGGGTTACGGGTTTGACGATATTCCGGGAAGACCCGGCTCAAGCGGAAGCAATTTCCACTTCTCAATCGGACAAACTATTGAATAATTAATTTAACAAACAAATATTATTGTCATGAAATCTACATCTAAAACTATAGGAATATTAGCAGTTCTTTTATTTACCGGATTTATTGCCTCGGCTCAAAAATTCGCATTTGTTGATACCGAATATATTCTCAGCAATTTGCCCGACTATACATCTAAACAAAAGCAATTAGATGATATGTCGGTTCAATGGCAAAGTGAGATTGAATCAATGTATAAAGACATAGACAAAATGTATTCAGATTATCAGGCCGAGGAAATCCTTTTACCAGAAGCAGCCCGCAAAAAACGCGAAGCCGAAATAATTGAAAAAGAAAAAAAAGCAAAAGACCTTCAGAAACAACGTTTTGGCTTTGAAGGCGATTTGTTTAAAAAGAGGCAGGAAATGATAAAACCAATACAGGATAAGATATACACGGAAATTAAAAAAATTGCAGATGCAAGAACCTATATGATTATCTTTGATAAATCATCGGGATCCTCTATGTTGTATACAAATGAGAAATATGACCTTAGCGATGATGTATTGGAAGCAATGGGTATAACTACAGCTAAGGATGCTAAAGAATAGCCGAAAACTTGTTAAACTCTTTCAAAAATTATTTTTACTTTTGCAGCCCTAACAAAAAAAACTTAAAAATGACTATGAAAAAGATATTGTTTATTTTAATGACTGGAATTCTTGCAACTGCAACCGCAAGCGCACAGTCAAAAAAACTAGGACACATTAATTTTCAGGAATTAGTTAACCTTATGCCTGAAGCTAAGGCCGCTCAAGACAGCCTTCAGAAATTTGCCGGAGCTGTTCAGGGTGAATACGAAAGAATGGCAGGAGAACTTAAAAAACTTGCTGAAGATTTTGAAGCCAATAAAGGAGGAATGAGCGAAATTATTCGTCAAAGCAAAATCAATGAATTAAATGACAAACAAGGTCGTTTAAATGAATTTGAAAAATTAGGCAATCAGGAAGTGGCTAAAAAAGAACAGGAGCTTTTTAAACCAATTTCTGACAGAGCTTTGAAAGCTATTGAGGATGTAGCAAAAGAAAAAGGTTATCAATACGTTTTTGACAAAGCTCGCGGTGGACTTCTTTATGCGGGGCCAACAGATGATGTTCTTCCTATGGTTAAAGCTAAATTAGGCTTATAATAGATATTAAGATAAATAAAAAAATCCATCTTGTAAAACGGGATGGATTTTTAATTTGTAATATAGCCTCAGAATGTCGCAGAAGCAACCTATAGGAGTTTTTGATTCTGGTTACGGAGGACTAACGGTATTAAAAGAAATCGTAAAAAAGCTTCCTGAATACGATTACCTGTATCTGGGTGACAATGCGCGAGCTCCTTATGGAAATCGCTCTTTTGAAACGGTGTATCAATATACGTTGCAGTGTGTGGAAAAGTTGTTTGCCATGAACTGTAATCTGGTAATTATTGCCTGTAATACAGCTTCGGCAAAGGCGTTGAGAAATATTCAGCAGGTTGATTTGCCAATAAAATATCCTGATAAGAGAGTTTTAGGTGTAATAAGGCCAACAACCGAAATAGTAGGCAAATACAGCATAACAGGACATGTTGGTGTGTTAGGGACAAAAGGAACGGTGGCTTCAAATTCTTATCCGATTGAGATTGAAAAATTCTTTCCGGAACTTAATGTTTATCAGGAATCGTGTCCAATGTGGGTTCCATTGGTTGAAAACAATGAACAATATAGCAGTGCAGCAGATTACTTTGTGAAAAAAAATCTGGACAACCTTTTTTTAAAGAGCGATAAGATTGACACAATAATTCTTGGTTGTACACACTATCCCTTGCTTACAGAAAAAATAAAGGCACATATTCCCGAGAACCTCACCTTGCTTTCGCAGGGAGAAATAGTTGCTGAGAGCCTTGCGGATTATTTGAAACGGCACCCTGAAATGGAAGTGCGGTGCAGCAAAGGGGGCAGCGTTGATTTTTATACCTCCGACTCGG
>SXHM01000204.1 GCA_005773695.1 Bacteroidota bacterium | reverse complement strand
GTATTCAAGTCCCGGAGTTTATACCGTATGTTTATCAGTAGGTGATTTTTTCAACACCTGTGGCGACACTTATTGCGAAACAGTTGTGGTGGATACAACCAACAGTAATCCTTGTCAGGTTTGGTTTCAGTACTATTCTGTTCCAGGCAGTTCAACCGTATTTAATGCATACGGTGCCAATAATAATAGTGCAAACTACGTGTGGACAATTAATGGTGTAAGCTACACAGGCCAAACTATTACTCCACAATTAAGTGCAGGCACCTATCAGGTTTGTGTTACACTAAGCGATCCTGCTACCGGCTGTTCAAGTACTTTTTGTGATGTGGTTATTGTAGGTGGCAACAATACATTTGACTATTGCATCAGCGGACAGGTAAGTCTTGGCACTCCAAATCTGCCTGCCGATGTAGCGATTGTTTATCTGATTACCTTCGACCCGCAAACCAACATGTTGGTGGCTCTGCAGGCAGCAAACGTTGACTCAAGTGGATGGTACAGCTTCTGTCAGGTACCTGCCGGTCAGTATCTGATTAAAGCAGCACTTACACCTAACTCGGCTTACTACTGGAATTTCCTGCCTACGTACTATGGAAACTCTCTCTTCTGGAATTATTCGGCACAAGTTAATGTGAACGCAAATACCAGCGGAGTTGACATCTGGCTGATTGCAGGTGCTAATCAGGGTGGTCCGGGTTTCATTGGAGGTGATGTAACTCAGGGAGCCAACAAAACCGAAGGTCCTGGTGATCCATTAGCTGATGTTCAGGTTATGCTGTTGGATATGAATAACTATCCTGTGGCTTACGCTATCTCTAACTCACAAGGTCACTTTGAATTTGACGGTGTTCCTTATGGCACTTACAAAGTGTGGGCAGAGGTAACAGGATTATTAACTACACCTGCTATTATCACTATCAGTGCACAGGAGCCAATTGTTGATAACATCGGAGTTATAGTGAATGAAAGTGAAGTTACTACCGGCATCAGCCCATTGGTAGAGGCGGCAAAACTTGGTTTCGGAAATATATTCCCTAATCCTTCCGCAAACGAAATGTTTATTCAGGTTTCGTCAGAAGCACAATTAAAGTTGAATTTCAGCATCTATGATGTAACAGGTAGAATGGCAGATAGCCATTTGGTATCAATTCCTTCAGGAAAAACGCAGGTTGCTTTGCAAACTGCAAACCTCAGTGCAGGAATTTATACACTGAACATCCAAAGCGAAGACGGTTCATTAAAGATTTCTAAAAAACTGGTGAAAACCGAATAATACACTGTTATGTTGTGTGTTGAAAGGGGCGGGCGCATGTTGTCCGCCCTTTTCTTTTTGTCTGATGTTTTTATATGGTTGATAAAAAGAGAAATAATTCAATCAAATTTAACAGACTAACAAAAAATAATTTATCACTTTTGTCCTGTTAACTAATTGTTAAATGGAAGGCAGGTATTCCCGTTTTATTGGATTTTTACATTTTATCGGTGATATACTGTTATTGAATATCGCATTTCTTCTTGCCAGGGAGATTCGTTTTGGAGAACAGATTGTTTTTAATGACCAGTATCGTGTACTACTCATTATGTTCAATTTACTATGGGGTATAGTGGCCTTTGGTTTGCGCATTTATGAAATCAGCCGAGTAACAAGTCTTGAAAAGGTTGTTATTAATCTTTTCAAATCCATTTTCTTGCACGCCATACTTATTGCTGCCATGATCTTTTCCTTGAAAGGTTATTATTACTCGCGTTTATATATGCTTATCATGTATATCGTTTTTCCAGTTCTGCTTTTTGGTTGGAGAATGCTAGCGATTTACTTGTTGGAGAAATACCGAGAATCGGGCTATAACTATCGTAGGGTGGTTATTGTTGGAGGAGGGTCAGTAGGTGCACAGGTTCATGATTTTTTTGAAAACAACCGTTCTCACGGATACCATTTTCAGGGTTTTTTTGAAGATAATCCTAATGGATACATAGATCATTCATTGGTAAAAGGAAAAGTAAGCACTGTTCCGGAATTTTGCAAAGCAAACGGCATAGATGAAATATATTGTGCACTCCCGTTAAGTGAATCGGATAAAATAAAAGAGCTAATATCCTTTGCAGATAACAACATGGTGCGTTTGCGTATTGTTCCCGATTTCAGAGGCTTTCCATATAAAAGGGTGAACATGGATTTTTACGGGAGTGTTCCTGTTTTAACGATTCGTAAAGAACCTCTGGAGAATTTATTTAATCGTTTTATAAAACGTGCTTTTGATATTTTTTTCTCATTGTTTGTTATTGTGTTTCTTTTTTCATGGATGTTCCCAATCATTGCATTTGCGATAAAACTTACATCAAGAGGTCCGGTTTTTTTCAAACAACTTCGCTCAGGAAAAGATAATGAAGAATTTTATTGTTTAAAGTTTCGCACGATGAAAGTGAATGACAAAGCGAATGAAATTCAAGCCAGTAAAGATGATGACCGAATATCAAGAGTGGGTGGTTTTCTGCGCAAAACGAGTTTAGATGAGTTGCCTCAGTTTTTCAATGTGTTAATCGGCACTATGAGTGTGGTGGGTCCCCGGCCCCACATGTTGAAACATACAGCAGCTTATTCAGCAATGATTGATAAATTTATGGTGCGTCATTTTGTGCAGCCGGGAATTACAGGACTTGCTCAGGTGCGAGGATACCGTGGCGAAATAAAAAACCCAAAAGACATGGAAATGCGTGTGGGAGCCGATGTATGGTATATTGAAAACTGGAGTTTTCTGTTAGATATTAAACTCATATTCCTCACGGTTTTTAATATACTTAAAGGGGATAAAAAAGCGTATTAACAATTGTCATTTAGAGAAATCTATTTTTTATTGATTGATTAAGTCTTTGTTAGCTAACAATATAGCATAAGAAAAACTCCTTCGCCTAAAGCTAGTAGCTTTTTATGTTTTAACATTGAATCCAAAATTATTTTATGTCTTATTTTTTAATATTATATGCAAACTCCGTGGACCCTTATTTTTTGTTCTTTAAATTGCAAATCTTCTAATTATTAAAATCAAATTCTATACCGCAAACGTACCTCAAGTTATACTGCAACAATAATTCAAATCAATACCTGTGAATGTTACGGAAAACATTGTAAAGGTTGAGAAAATAGACAACAAAATCTATATCTTAAAAAGTGGTCTCCAATGAAAAATTAACACTGGTCAAAGATAAATTAGGAAATTTTTTTCCATTCCATTTAATGCCGTAAGTTTAGATAAGAAAGAATATTTGTAACAGAAAATAAATCATGAAGACTTGCAGGCGCAAATGAAAGGTTTTAATTGTAGTAAAAATTGTCGTCAGAAATGGAAGGTTGTTAAAAAAAATTACTGGGATAAACGGCATAAGTCAGAAAGAATCCCTTGCACCATTGACTCAACTTACATTGCCAACAAAATTCTGTATTTTAATTTCGATGGTATTACTCCATGTTTCTCGCCATCAGTAACCCGTTCAGGACAAATTAAAGTAGAACTTACC
>SXHM01000203.1 GCA_005773695.1 Bacteroidota bacterium | reverse complement strand
TAAAGAAATTATGCTGGAACTGCGCATGATATATGCACTCAACGGCTTTCTGCTTTATGTTATTTCTACAGTATTTGTCTGCTACCTTTCCTTTCGTTCGGTAATTCAGCCTACAACCTGGAACTCGCTGTTCTGGATTATCATGTTGTTTGCATCTGTAAACGCAGTTTCTAAAAGCTTTATGCAGGAAAGCAGAGGCAGACAACTATATATGCATATACTGGCAAGTCCGCAGGCAATCATACTTTCCAAGATTATATACAATGTATTGCTCATGGTCTCGCTTTCTCTGATTTGCTTTCTTTTCTATTCACTTTTTATAGGAAACCTTGTTCAGGATATTCCTATGTTTATACTATGTCTTCTTCTGGGAAGTGCAGGATTTTCATCTGTTCTTACCTTAATGTCTGCCATTGCTTCACGTACCAACGGAAACCTCACTCTCATGGCTATTCTTAGTTTTCCGGTTCAGGTTCCGCTATTGATGACACTAATAAGGGTTTCCAAGAATGCAATAGACGGTCTTGACCCTTCCATCAGCTATAAATACCTGATTATTTTACTCATGATTAATGTAGTTGTGGCAACTCTATCATATATCTTATTTCCCTACCTTTGCCGCGATTAAAAAAAGCCCTTGAACTGTGCAGAAATTCTTTAAACTTCAATTAGCTTTCGGACTTGAATGGTGGAAATTTTTAGCCATTACTCTGGTGCTTTATGCATTGATTGGGGGTTTACTAATTGATGTTCCAGCTTTACCAATTTTGCACGAAACAATCCGCAATCTCTATTTTCACGTTACCCAATGGTTCGGAATGATGATTATTCTTTTCGTTTCACTTTGGCACAGTATAAGATACCTTTCTAACTTTAAGATGCACCATGATTTTGTTGCTGCTGAGGCAGCCAATATTGGCATTTACATGGGAATTCTTGGAATTATAACCGGTTCAGTTTGGGCAAAATTCACCTGGGGTGCATGGTGGGTAAGCGATGCAAAACTAAATGGCGCAGCGATTACACTCCTGATTTATTTCGCCTACCTAATTCTCCGTAACTCTATGGATGAAGAACAAAAACGCGCTCGAGTTGCAGCGGTTTACAACATTTTTGCTTTTGTGATGTTGATTATATTCCTGATGGTTTTACCTCGATTAACCGATTCGTTGCATCCCGGAAACGGAGGAAACCCGGGCTTTGGTGGCTATGATCTGGACAATACTATGAAATTGATTTTTTACCCTGCCGTTATCGGGTGGACTTTACTTGGAGTTTGGTTGATGCAGGTTTGTCTTCGCATCAGAACATTAAATCATAAAATGCTTATTAAACAATTCAAATGAAAAAGAAATTACTTGGCTTTATAGCATTCTGCTCTTTGTTGCTTGCTTCATTGTTTTCATTTGGTCAGGAAACTGATAAAGTTGACATGGCAGAAGCTATGCGCAGCAACGGAAAAATTTATGTTGTGGTGGCAGTGATTGCTATTATTTTTATAGGCTTGGTAATTTTCTTGATCACTATTGATAGAAAAGTTAAAAAGCTGGAGAAGCAAATGGACGAAACTAAATGAAGAAATCGCACATCATAGCTATTATAATTATTGCTGTTGCAATTGGTGCAATCCTCAGCACAGTTGCCGATTCGAGCACCTATGCATCGTTTGCAATGGCTGAAGATAATTCAGGAAAAGAATATCACGTTGTTGGAAAACTGGAAAAAGACAGCGCATTGGTTTATAACCCTCAGGAAAATGCAAACCTGTTTACATTTTACCTCAAAGATACCGAAGGCACTGTTAAAAAAGTATTATATCACGGAACCAAACCACAGGATTTTGAACGCAGCGAACAAGTTGTTCTGGTAGGAAAAATGAAAGAAGAAGGTTTTCAGGCTAATACTATTCTTATGAAATGTCCTTCAAAATACAATGATGGCAAACCTGCCGAAATGAAGGAATACAAGGCTGAAAGCTAATGGATATAACTTATGTAGGCGAACACCTGTGGGCAGGTAATACAGGAAACTTTTTTATTGTGCTTTCATTTTGTGGTGCGCTTTTGTCAGCACTCAGTTACTTTATTTTCTCGCAAAATGAAGTTCAGAATGGATCATGGAAATCATTAGGAAGAACCGGCTTTTACATTCACGCTTCTGGTGTTTTGGGAATTATAGGCACTTTGTTTTACATGCTGCTTAACCACTTTTTTGAGTATCATTATGTTTGGCAGCACTCCAACACAGAAATGCCGATGCGCTATATTTTGTCGTGTTTTTGGGAAGGTCAGGAAGGCAGTTTTCTGCTCTGGACATTCTGGCATGTGGTACTGGGTATTATTTTAATTTTCACTTCAAAAAAATGGGAAGGTCCGGTAATGGCTGTAGTTGCATTAGTGCAAATCTTTCTTGCATCCATGTTGCTTGGTGTTTATGTTTTCGGCTACAAAATCGGTAGCAATCCGTTTCTGCTGCTGCGCGATGTGCCTGACTTTGCAAATCTTCCTTTTCTTCAGAACGAAAACTACCTTGCTAAATTAGATGGGCGCGGTTTAAATCCATTATTACAGAATTATTGGATGACAATTCATCCGCCAACGTTGTTTCTGGGTTTTGCTTCTACGCTTGTACCTTTTGTTTATGCCATTGCCGGCCTCTGGAAAAAAGATTTCAATGGATGGATGAAACCTGCACTTCCATGGACTTTTTTCGGTGTTATGATTTTAGGAACCGGAATTCTAATGGGTGGAGCATGGGCTTATGAAGCACTTAGTTTTGGCGGTTTCTGGGCTTGGGATCCTGTTGAAAATGCTTCGCTTGTTCCGTGGCTTACCTTTGTGGGTGCGGCCCATGTAATGGTTATCCACAAGAATAAAGGACAGTCATTGCTGATTACTTTTGTCCTCACCATCATCACGTTCATTCTTATTCTCTACTCTACTTTTCTAACTCGTAGCGGAATATTGGGCGACAGTTCAGTTCATGCTT
>SXHM01000202.1 GCA_005773695.1 Bacteroidota bacterium | reverse complement strand
CCGATACCGTGTACTTTTTCTTTGATTTTAAGTGACCTGCTTTTAGCTTCTGAAATGGTTTTAGCCTTTTCAACTAGTCGGGGTTGTCCGGTTTTATCAATTTCTATCCCTTCGTAAACTAATTTTTCATTGATAGTTGTTCTGTCTCTTTCAAATTCGTCTTCGGAATTATATCTTTTAGGATTTAATAACCTAACTACAAATGCCAATACATTATTTCCACAATTGTCTTGTATTTGCTTTTCTTTTAATGTATAAAAAAGTCTGTCGGTTTTGTTTGTACCAATTTGCGATTGAGAAATATTAGCACCAGCTAAATGTTCTGTGATTTTTGTATGCGTTAATAGATTTGATATAATGTCAGATATATTTCGCAAGGTTATGTCATCAAAGGATTTTGTCATTTAAAAATGATTAATTCTGTTTCTGGATTTCCATGTTTTGGATTTCCCTATCTTTTTTCTCACGAGAATAAACCCAAAGTGATAAAAGTCCAAATATAATCAATCCATAAGCTATCCATTTACCAACCTTTTCAATAAATTTAATGAAAACCGAACTTTCATAAGATGAAAAACCTTCGGCTCCCATCGGACCACGCCTGTAAAACTTTCGTCGGTTAAGCCAATAGCGAAGTCCTAAACCTGCAATCAAAAATATTATTCCTATAACCAATGATGCGACCATAACAAAACACTTAAAATCTACTTTTTAAATTTACAAAAAAAAACAGTTTTAATATTCCTTAAAAAGAGAAATCCTGCTTTTTGTGGCAGGATTTCATTGTTTTTAATCAGCACTATTAAACTGAAAACTTATTTGTTTTTCATTTCCAAAGCTGTCCGAAATCCAAACATCAAAGGATTGCGAAACGGCAGATGTTGAAGTATAGTACAACCGAAATTGCTCTGTGGGTAATGGGTATAAATCGTTCGGTAAATATGGTTGCTCATCGTAATACCGCAATGTGCCTTGTCCGTCAAATTGGAAATAGCGAAGAAAATACTGTGTGTTGCTGTAATTGCCTGTTCGCTGTATGGCAATGCGTATTTCTACCGTTTGTCCATTGGCTACATCTTTTGGAACTGGCATCACGTTTACCTCGAAAGGAAAATCGTTCTGTATTTCGAGTTCATCATCTTTACTACAAGATACTAAAGTTACCGAAGCTGTTAGGATTGCCAGCATTACATATATCGGCACTAATCCTATTCTGAATTTATTAAATATTGCTATCATTGTTTTAAGTTTTTAAAAATTAAACCTTAATCCCACACCTGCGGATGGTCGGAATTGCTCTAAGTCCGTACCCCAAAATACTTTTGTGCGTCCTTGCAGGATTAACACAAAACGGTCTGATAGATATGTTTCAAGAGTGAGCCGTCCACCAGCTCCGTAGATGAAGTTATCCTCGCTCAAAATCTTTGCTCCGTCATACAACATCGCTTCGCCACGATTGATGCTTTCATAACCGACAACACCTGTTATTCCGAAGTTCAGCGTAATGTTTTTACGAGCATCGCCCAAAAGGAAGAAACTGTAGCCGCCTTCGGAAGTGTAGGTTTCCTGCGGTATGCGGAGGTCTTTGTAGTCGTGGTATTGGTGGGTGTATTCCAATGCCCAAAGCTGATAGTTCCCGTTTTTACCGTTCACGGTCATTCCAATATTGAGGTAATAATCATTACCAATTTTATCGTTGGATACTACACCTGTACTTACTTCCAGTCCTTTCTGTTTTGGGAGCATTCTTTGTGCCTGTGTAACCGTGATGGCCATCAAGATGAGCATCACGGTATAGATATACTTTTTCATATTATTGGATTAAAATGTTATTAAAATTTTAGGTGCATATCGTTTATTAAACGAGCTTTTATCAAATCCGAATTTTCTACCTGCAAAGTTTGATGTCTGCCACCGTTCTTCTCGAAAATCTCAATCAACAGTACCTTGTCATCGGCAATGGTAAATTGGTCTAACAGGAACACGTTTTGTTCGGTTAGTTTCCCGCCAATCTCGTCCAAAGGCTTGTAAGTTCTGAGGGGTATCATCGGGCGTTCTTGTACCACAGTACGTTTGGCTACCTTTTTATCTACTACTTTGAAATTGATAAAATCAATCTGGAAAGGCACATTGGTTTTATTTCTCAATTCCGTATGGAAATAGTATTTGCCGTTGTGGATATAAATGCCTTTGAGAATAAACTGAATGCCGAAACTCTTAGCCCCAATGTGCTTTACAATCCGATTATCATTTTTGTAAATTGTTTCTAATAGCAAGCCTGCTAGTGAAGGCGAATTATTGCCCAATTCTTCAAAAAGCACATCGTTTCCATTGGCTTTATCCACTGCCTTTTGCATTGTAAGTAGGTCGTAGCTCATTGCCTCCGGGTAAGAACTGTAATACACATTAAAGCTGTAAAAACGTCCGTCATTCGTAATGACCGAAAAATTGGTTTCAGGTTCGAAATCCCTTACCGTTGCTTTTACACGCAACACGTTTTCCGCATCTTCTGCTTTTCCTGCAATTAGATATTCGCTTCCAAAATCCACATAACGGATAGCGGTCGGAAAAATCAAGTGCGAAGTTTTATCGTAGGTAACTTCCATTTTATACGGTTCTATCTTGCCTAATGCAAGCGGAGTTCTGATGCTGTCTTGTGCAAAAGATTGTACGGCAAAGCCGAGTATCAGGGCAATTGCCCAAAAGGTTTTTAAATGATTTTTCATTATTAAAATTATTTGAGTTCAACATTATTTTTTAGATACCAAGAAGACTTGATATCCTGCTTTCAGCGTAACTTTTGGGGTTCTTACCTTTTTGGCGAAGTAGCCCGAAATTCCCTGTACCACGCCACGACTAAGGTCTGCTGCAACCTGCTGTCCAGCATTTTGCGTGAGCATTACGCTTGTTCCGCCTGTCTGGCTCATATTGCCTGCCATTTCAGTAAGGGCATTCATTTCGGGCGAATAAGGAACGTACAAGCCTTGCTGTCCGTCCAAATCGTAAATGGTTATATCTACCGGGATGATATTGCCCTCCAGTTCTATCGAGGTAACTTTTAGTTGTAAACGCCCTCCCTGAAATTTCGCATTAGCCGTTAAAATCGTTCCTTTTGGAATGGTACGGCTCGGTGTTTTTGCAGGCTCTAATAATCGTAAACGCACACCTGTTTCGCCAACTACTGTTTGGGCATCGTGTACACAGGCTTTGATACTGTTTTTGGGTTGTGCCATTTGTTCCAAAGAACCAGCGGTATAAAACCCACGGTTCTTTGTTTCGCTCCAATCCGCTAAAAAAGCACTGTCCGATGGTTCACGGTAAAGGGCTGATACTGTATTTTTTCTTGCTGATGTGAACGATACAAAATGCTCTTTTTGGTTAGTAGCCATAGCACTAACAGCATCCGGAACAGCACCATTAGCAGGTGTTG
Source organism: Bacteroidota bacterium (assembly GCA_005773695.1). The sequence continues at coordinate 7,650 of SXHM01000202.1, read as the reverse complement.
AATTTTCGGTATTCGCATTTTTTGGCAGATACTTTGCTGCCATTTCATAGGATTTCTCCATTAGCTTCAATTGGTCATCAACTGTGGCCACAGGTGGCACATCCTTTTCTGATAATTTTTCTTTCAATTCGTCCACCTGCTTACGCAGTTCCATTGTTTCAGCGTTATCATCTTGATAAAAGGAACTCAATGCGCTTTGGCTATTTCGATAGCTGTTCAAAGCAGGGTTACTGCTTCTTGCCGAATTTCTCCCACTACCGCCAAAGCTGTTGTTTTCCTCTTCTTCATTAAACGGTTCGTCGGTTGGCTCTTCTTTGTCTTCTGTATTCCAGTAGTCTGAAAGTGTAGCCAATGCATTGCGTTTTTCCTGCTCTTTGCGTTCGAGCATTTCCTGTTCATACGCCTTGCATTTGTCTGCAGGCATTCCAGTTCCAGTAGCCTCTGGTACCGCATCGTTCAGCCCTACATTTTCAATTGTCTTTTTGTCTTCGGATGGTTTAAATATGAGGTACATACAACCCACGAAAACAATCGCCATTAAGCCGAAAATTAAGGGCTTTTTGAGCTTCTCCTTATTATTCTGTGTGCCGTCTTGCAACACATCAGCAGTTGCTGTCGAGTTCCCCTCCGTTACCCGAACAACCGATTTTTTGTTCTCATTTTCTTTCATAAATTTGATTTTTTAAAATTGTTGATACACTATCCTGCAATCTTTCAGGACTTCCATTTTTTTTGAGGACAGGATTTTCGATATGCTCTATGATCATATCGTTTCCAGACTTTGAGGTATCGTACCAGACTTTGAAAATTACACCTGCGGTAAGCAGTAGATATCCCACAAAAAAGTACAGGGTATATTGGTGCTGCTTGCGCACTGGCAATGCCTGCCAACGTTCGTCGAGCTTATCAAAATACCTATCCATATTTGCTCTTAGTTTTTTCATACTCTTAATTTTTTATGATGATGTTAGAGCTTGAACCGCTTGGAGATTTTACCCACATTTTGCTTTTGTTCATCATTAACCAAAGCAATAACCTCAACTGCATTGGGTACGACTATTAAAGAGAGGTTTGTCAGTTCCGATTTTTTTAGCAATTGCCCAAATTGGTCTTTTCTTGCCACCTCCATTCTGTTGAGTGAGAATTTGCCGTTCAGATAATTTACCCACATACTGCATTCTACACTTGGCTTGTCTTCTCCCGACCATTGTAGGTAGCCTGTCAACAACAAGTCTTGTTTAGGCAAAGTATCTGCACCTTTTTGGCAGCTTTCAAGGTAATCGCTGATACTTTCTTTCAGCTTTCCGGCATACGCACCCTGCGTATGAAAATAGCCGTTATATCCTTTTTCTGTAAGGATTTTTGCGAACGTGTTTAAATCTGATAATGTTTCCATAAGATTGTTTTTTAGCGTTCGATGACTTCTATATCCCTGTTTTCCACGACTGCAAATTTTTCGATATTGAAGCCTTGTGGGTTGTTGTCAGAGCGAACGGAGTTGACTAGGTAGCAGGAAGTAATTAAGTTACGTCTGGTTACATTGCTTGACCGAATGATGAATTGTTTTGCATAGGTTCGTACCGCATAAGGATGGGTATCGAAATTGCAGACCACACTATCTACTTCGATGCGTTGCTGTACGTTTCCTGATATAATACGACTGTAATAGCCTTTTTCTGACAAGTCTTTATAGTAGTCGAAGGCACTTTTGTCGGCAAGATTGAATGCCCTGCTCATATTGCTTTCTATAGCGTTTTTGTCGGGAGCAAGTGTAAAAAACAGCTCGTGAAAACGTCTGACGTGTTCCCTTGCTTCCACAGGTCGGTTGATACTTGCATCTTGCGATAAGGCAAGCATCAAAGATTTGCCGTTATCCAATACATAGATTTTTTGGCGTTGTTCTTCTGCAAAGCGGTAGGACTGCCATACGGCATATCCTACCACGCCAATACAGAGAACCGCAAACACAATGGCATATAGTCTTATCTGCCTAAAGCTGTTTTCGATATTTCTTAGCGTTTTAAATTCCATTTTTTTGAATGATTTATTGTTATTTATTAATCAGTTTACCGCCGATGTTTCCTACTGTAGATCCTGCACCAGCACCCGCAAGGTTTCCTGCCTTCATCGCTGTTTGATTTACATTACGAGTAAAGTTTCCTGCACCTCCGGCTTGGATTACCCAACCTGTTACTGTTGGAATTGTGAAGTAGCCAACGATACCGATAATCATAAAGATGATGTACACCGTATTGCTCGTATCGGGTATGTAGGTCGGGTCGGCAAGCATTGCTATATCCCTTTCCAGTATGAGGGATTGTATTCTTGCCAGCATCGAGCTGAACAAATCGGAAACAGGAAGCCAGAGATATACGCTGACATATCTCGTGATCCACTGTGTGAGCGTGGACTGAAATCCGTCCCAAACGGAAATAGCAAAAGCTATTGGCCCCAGTATCGAAAGGACTATCAGGAAAAATGTTCGTATGGTATCAATAACTAAAGCCGCCGCCTGAAAGAGTATTTCCAATAAATTGCGAAACCAATCCTTTATTGCTTTCTCTATCTTGTAGGCTTGCCTGTCCATATACATTCCTGCCATTGTACCAACGTCCGATGGCGACCAGCCCAATTCATCCAGCTTTTTATCAAACTCTTCGTCTGATGCCATATAGGCGGTTTCGGGATTTCGTACCATTGCTTCGTATTCCAATTGGTCTTTCTGTTGCTGGAGTTGGTTGAGGTCAAGCACCTGGTCTTCGAGTATGGCGTGAGTTCCTGTAACTACCGGGCTTAATACTGCATTAATGGTTCCCAACACGATGGTTGGAAAGAACATTATACAAAGACCCAGAGCGAATGGACGCAGTAACGGAAACACATCGATAGGCTCGGCTCGGCTTAAAGCCTGCCAAACCTTTAATGCTACATAGAACAACGCACCCAATCCCGCCAATCCTTTAGCCACAGCCGCCATATCACCTGCAAGCGGCATCATATCGTCGTAAAGTGAACGAAGGAGTTCGTGAAGATTATCCCATTCCATTTTTACCAGTATTTTTGGTTAGAAGTTCCGTAGAGTTCAAGAACTCTCTGTGCGTCGTTTTTCTTTTTCGCTCTTAGGTAGCTTACAGAAATGTTCTTATTAGTGTAGTAGCGTACAAGGCTGTGGTAATCCTTTACCTCTTTGTACACACGATCAATAATATCCATACGCTCTTTGTCGTTTAGCGAAAGGCTTGAAGAGGTTATAATTTGCTTCAATTATTTCATCAGTTCGGTACTTTCATTGAGCAGTGCCGAATAACCATTGCCGATTGCAACCAATTCCTGTGGTGTGAAATTGGGATCGTTCATCATTTTTCCAAAGTTCTGAACATATATTTCGGACACATCGCCTACCAACAATACGGTTTGCTGTACTTTACGGGCATCTTTCACAAGGTTGTTGATAGCTTTTAGCTTGTCGTAATATTCCTTGCCCTGATCGTACACTTTTTTCACTTCGTTGAAGTTCTTTACGACATTGCTCACGGTGGAAGAAGTCTGTATGATTTCGTTCGCACTGTTGATAATTCCTGATGCCAGATTTGCAGGGTCAGTTACTACAAATTGAGCTTTCGCTGACGGTGCTACGGCGAGCATTAGTGCCGTACACACCAGATACAATACTTTTTTCATTGTTTCTGAATTTTTAAATTGTTAATTGACTATTGATTTACTTTGTCCCGCCTTTGCATTGCGATATGCTTGATGGCGAGTTCTACATTGCCGTCCAGTTCAGCAGCAAGCTGCATCACTTCCATTTTTTCGGTTTCTTCGGTGGTGTAAGCAAGGTATTCCTCCAAACTAACTTCGGTGGCATAGACTGCCGAGTGCGTACCACCTAAGCCTATCCAAACCTCTTTGTAAAGTCGGCTTGCATCGTTGTTCATATTGATAGAAAGTACCTGCCCTTTTTCCTTATCTGTAAGCCCCAACATCGCCTGTATATCATCAAACTTGTTCATATACTTTCGTTGGTCTAAAAGGATTTTACAGTCAGAGTTATTGATGATACTTTCTTTGACGATAGGCGATTGGATAATATCATCGACCTCTTGCGTTACGACAATCGCTTCTCCGAAGAATTTGCGGACGGTCTTAAAGAGATACTTGATGTATTCTGCCATTCCTTCTTTGGCAATCGCTTTCCAAGCCTCTTCAATTAAGATGAGTTTGCGAATACCTTTCAGCCTACGCATCTTGTTAATGAAGACTTCCATAATGATAATGGTAACTATGGGAAAGAGGATTTTATGGTCTTTTATCGCATCAATTTCAAAGACAATAAAGCGTTTGGAAAGCAGGTCTAACTGCTTATCGGAATTGAGCAAATAATCATACTCACCGCCCTTGTAGTAGGGTTCGAGTACGTTAAGGAAATTGGCAATGTCAAAGTCTTTTTCCCTTACCTGTTTTTCTTCGAGTACCTTGCGGTAATCGCCTTTTACATACTCATAGAAGCCGTTGAATGATGGATAAATATCGTCCTGTTTGATGCGCTCGATATAGCCTGATACAGCATTTGATAATGCTACTTCTTCTGAGCGAGTTGGTGGTTCATCATCACGTTTCCAAAGCGTCAATATCAAAGTCTTGACACTTTCACGCTTCTCAATATCGAACACACCATCATCGGTATAGAAAGGGTTAAAGGCAATGGGATTGTCTTCTGTATAAGTGAAGTACACACCGTCTTCACCTTTCGTCTTTCCTTTGATGAGTTCACATAAACCCTGATACGAATTACCTGTATCTACCAGCAATACGTGAGCTCCCTGCTCGTAATACTGCCGTACCATATGGTTTGTGAAGAACGATTTACCACTTCCCGAGGGACCAAGTATGAACTTGTTCCTGTTCGTGATAATTCCACGCTTCATCGGTAAATCCGAAATATCTAAATGGATAGGCTTTCCGGTCAAACGGTCGGCCATCTTGATGCCAAATGGCGATGGCGAATTGTGGTAATTGGTTTCTTCTGTGAATAAGCACAAAGCAGGTTCAATAAAAGTGTAAAAACTTTCCTCACTCGGAAAATCGCCTGCATTGCCAGGCATTCCAGCCCAATACAATGTGGCTACATCCGTAGTGTTGTGGCGTGGTTTGCATTCCATCAGTGCCAACGCACTACCACAATCGTTCTTTAACTGTTTCAGTTCCGCAGGGTCATCCGACCACGCCATAATGTTGAAGTGAGCACGAACAGAAGACAGTCCAAAGCTGTGGGCTTCGTTCAGATATTTTTCTATCCACTCTTTGTTAATCTGATTGGCACGGCTGTAACGAGCAAGTGAGTGCATATTCCTTGCGGATTTCTCAAACTTTTGCAGGTTGTCTTCGCTGTTGTCTATAAACAAATATTGGTTGTAGATATGGTTACAGCTTAACAGCAAGCCCACCGGTGCGGCGAATGACAAACGGCAGTCGCTACGGTCGGTAGATAGCTTTTCAAAACGGGTATCGGCAGATACCGTTCCGGGTAGGTCGTCCGTGTCCGAAAGCGTGTGCAGGCTTAACCTTTTGTTCCCGACACGGACTTCTTCTGTTCCGAGTGCGATGTCCTGCATCGGTGTTCCCGCATCCCTCGATAGCGTAAGGTATTGTTCCAGTAATCCCTGCTTTTCGTCAGTTCCGATGATGTCATCTTCGGTAAGGCGTTGCAGCGTTATAAAACCACTATCGTTTACGATACGTTCAAACTGTGTCACCGCTTCCATAAAGCGGTGTATCGGTTCCTTGTTCCTGATTTCCTTTGGTATCAGCGAACCTTTGCAAAGCGATGAAAAATTACTTTGCATACGCATACGCTCTTTGGTTGTCTTGGTTAAAAAGAGGTAGCAGTAATGGTTTAAGAACGGTCGCTCATTGAAATGGCGTTGGTAGGATTTAGCCAAAAAACTTTGGTCTTCCTGTGATAGATCCGGAGCATAATTTTCCTTGATGTACCAATCCTGCTTGTGGACCACGGTAAAATCTGGCAAGGTCTTGATGGCCTTGTGCCAGGCAGAATGAATGGCTTCATATTCCGCAGAAGCTACCGTAAACAGTTCCGGCAAACGAACCTCAAAGCAGGCGGTAATATCTGCATCTTTAGATAAGATGCAGTTGTTTTCTACCGCCAACAACGGAAATTTGTTTTCCAGCGTTGTAGTTTTTGCAACGTTTCTCATAGGACATTCGATTTAGGAGTGAATTTTAAATAGCGGTGTATAGGCTTGCGGCAGATGATGTAGCGGGGATGCCTTTTATTAGCGGCTATTTTCATTAATCCGTGTTCGCCATATTTTCTGTTCAGCGAAAAGCTCTGCCATACAATCAGCGAAGCACCGCCGGCTCCGAGCAGCAGGCAGATGTAAGAGTTTACGCCTGCCATATACAGTATCATCACGAAGATGAGCGTACCGAGTAGTCCGCCAGCGAAAATGAACAGGTATCGCGCTTTCAAACCTTTAAATTCCACCGTTCTTCCTATGCCTTTGTTTATGTTGTAATTGTTCATAAACTAGAGGATTAAAGAAAGAATGAACGCAGGATGGTAGCTGCCACGATTAAAAAGATACACGCACCAAACCAGCTTGCTGCCGTTTTGCTCGTGTCGGGGTCGCCCGAACTGAATTTATTGTACACCTTAACACCTCCGATTAACCCGACTACTGCACCTATGGCGTAGATTAATTGGGTTGCGGGGTCGAAATAAGACGTTACCATTTGGGTAGCCTCGTTGATACCTGCTGTACCGTTTCCCTGTGCGAAAGCACCAATTCCTGACAGCATAGCCACGGCTGCCAGTAAAACTTTTTTTCTCTGTTTTTCCATAATTGAAACACATTAATTTGTTATTGTTATCCCGCACCTTGCGGACTTTCGGGACAAAGGTGTTTCAGAAATTAGAGCGTTATAAGAAAGTGGCAGTCAGAGGTATTGTTTGGCAGTGGGTGGCTTTTGTATGATAGGGAAAGAGGACAAACAAGGTTGAAGGTACAATCTTTCAGAACTACATACGCATTTTCATTGCTTACAATGTAAACGAACTTTTTTCCTTACAGATGCAGAAATCCCTAAAATCAATATTCTTCAAAATTTTAAATTTGAATGTGTTAATTTAGCGCTTACAAGAAGGTGTGACAGATGCAATTAAACGATATGGAACTTTGCAATCCGATTGCAAGAATTATTTTTTTATATTTGCATCATAATGAGATGGATAATTACAATATTGACTTTTTACTTGATGGTGCTTTCATCGTTGCCTTGCAGCGATGGGAATAATCGGTGCGAGGACAATAGTAATACAACTGAAATAGTGCAATCTCACGATCACAATCAAGATCAAGACGATCATTGTAGTCCTTTTTGCTATTGTAGTTGTTGCAGTATTAGCATTACTTATTATAATTTCAAACCGTTTGAAATCAGACATCCTAGAGTTGCTTTCATTACTAAAAAAATCACAATACGTGATTATACCTTAATTTCCAATTACTACGGAAGTATTTGGCATCCGCCAAAATTTACTGTTTAATTTTTTTAGATTTTCTTGTTGCTATTGATGGTTTGTTGCAAGCCTCAGTTAACTGTATTGCTTTTAATTGGCATAGGGGTGTT
>SXHM01000201.1 GCA_005773695.1 Bacteroidota bacterium | reverse complement strand
TTTCAAGCCTGGCATTAGGAATACCCAATTTAGCAAGCAACTCGCAAGATTTTTTTTCTAAAGCAGGAGCTGATTTTTTTCTTTTTTCAGAAAGAAGTGAAGCAAAATCGTTTACTTTTTTCTGTCTTCGCTCCAACTCTTTTTTCAGTTCCGCTATTTTATCATCATAAGAAGAAATATCATTCAACTTTCTTTCAAATTCGTTTTTAAGGTTCAATAATTCTTCAGCAGATGCCAATCTGTGCTTACTCAACAGATGATTGATGACATTAATTCTATTGTTGAGTTCCTCCATTTTTGCAGGATCAAAAACTGTGTCGGCTTCTGCTGTTTCTAATTCTGCAGCAATATCTTTTAACTCTATAACAACGCTTTTAATCCGCTCTGTAAGAGGTGAAAGTAAGGTATTATATTTTGAACTCTGAGATACCAAAGTTTTCACATGCTCCAGAGAAAACAGAATATTTTCATCACCTGAAGAGAGTGTCAGCACTGCATTAGACAAGTTTTGTTTTATTTCTTCGGCATGAGTTAAAACCGACAATTCATTTTCAACACTTTCCTCCTCGCCTGTTGCGAGTTTTGCTTCATCCAGTTCATTATACTGAAAACTGAAATAGTCTTCTTCACGCTTTGCTTGTTCTTGCTTATGTAATAAGTCTTCGTATTCTTTATTGAGTGCACGAAAGCAGCTGAACTCTTCACGGTAATCTGAAATTAGTTTATCATTTCCTGCCATTGCATCGAGTAAATCAACGCGGAAAGAATGCTCTTTCATGATCAGCGTTTCGTGTTGCGAATGAATGTCAATGAGGCGCGAAGTAAGCTCACGCAGTAAATTTAGATTTACAGGAGTATCGTTTACAAAGGCTCTTGATTTCCCTTCCGGATTAATTTCTCTGCGGATAGTGGTTTGCTTTTCATAGTCCAGTTCATTGCTGCTGAAGAATTTTTCGAGTTTGTAAGGCGACAGGTCAAACACAGCTTCTACTATGGATTTCTTTGTTTTATCCTGCAATACTCCTGCATCAGCACGTTGACCCAAAACCATTGACAAAGCATCTACAATAATGGATTTTCCGGCACCTGTTTCTCCGGTAAGGATGGTCAGACTTTCACCAAAATCTACATCTAACCTGTCTATAAGTGCATAGTTGCTTATGGAGAGATGCTTCAGCATAAATTATATAAAATTACTGACTGCTAGTAGTCATAATTTTCTTGTATTTACTGATATTGCCCGGGTCTGATTCAGAAAGAATTGCAACCACTTTTGCCTTTACATCGGGAAAGGCACTGGTGTAAATATTTACCAACTCATCGGATTTGGCATTGAACCAAAGCCTTAGCAGATAGGCATTTTGCTGATCTGTTCTTACTTTCTTGATATTTTCAAGGCACTCAGTAATTGCCTGTCTTCCGGTTTCCATATCAGCAGTCATTACATCCATTCCTTGACGGTGGTATTTATAATAAGATTCGCGCATTAATTTAAAACGTGGATTTAGAAAATTCTCAATAAACCAATAACGGTTATTCGTGCTTTCAAATTGTTTCCAGCCTTTTTCAACCGCACCTTGTGCATTATTTACTATTGCCAATGCTTTCTGAAAATATATCTCTCCGCCATTTGGCGAAAATGATTCATAGTCAACAGCAATAATCATGTAAGCATAGAAAGCAAGAACCGATGTAAGGTTAGCAAGCATGGTTGCCTCAGAAAACTGCAAAGGCTGAAACTCTATATATTTGAATTGAAAATCCTGATCGTTTGTATTCAGGAGTGTTGAGTTGTAAGATGTTTTATAAACCGGTCTGCGGCTCTGCACCTGAATGGTAGCTTTAAATTCATCTGCCGAAACCCGTTCGGTAATATTAATAAACATACTGCACTCAATGCGTTCGGTTAACTGATACTGATCATTAGTCCATTTGGTGGTGTTTACAAATTCGTAAATTGCTTTTTGGAGTGTTTCAAAAATTCTGCGATCGCTTTGCTGAACCTGCTGCGAAACAACCTGCACCTGACAGTTTAGTTCCTGTGCAGATGCAGAGAAAAAAGCAATGAAGTAAAATACTGTCAGCAGCTTACGCATGTTTTATTTTTTTAGTCAGATGAGCAATAATATCCTTGGCAACATCATCTTTATTTTTCAACTCAAAATTACTTATTTTATTGTTGCTGTCAATGATTGAAATTTTGTTGGTATCGTGGCGGAAACCTGCTTTTTTATTCTGCAACGAATTAAGCACAATAAAATCAAGGTTCTTGGAACGCAACTTTTTCTTCGCATTCTCCAACTCATTATTTGTTTCCAATGCAAAGCCAACTACGATTTGATTCTTTTTTTTCGTTTTCCCGAGTTGTGCCAGTATATCTTTAGTTGACTCCAACTCAATAGTAATCGAAGAATCCTTCTTTTTTATTTTTACCGGAGAAACTTTAGCCGGACGATAATCCGCAACAGCAGCGCTCATAATAGCAATGTCTGCTTTCTTAAAAAGTGTTATACAAGCATCATACATTTCTTGGGCTGAAGTTACATCTGTGCGTTTTATATTAGGGTGATTATTTGTAATTGATGACGGACCAATAACCAGGAAAACCTCAGCGCCTTCTGCTGCAGCTTCTTCTGCCAAGGCCACACCCATTTTACCCGAAGAATGATTGCCGATGAAACGAACAGGATCTATTGCTTCGTAAGTAGGGCCTGCACTGATGAGTACATTTTTACCCGAGAGTTTTTTTTTTATGCTGAAGAATTCTTCAACAAATTTCAGGATTTGTTCCGGTTCGGCTAAACGGCCTTCACCATGCAAACCGCTTGCAAGCTCACCATTTCCTGAAGGGATATGAATATTGCCGAATGATTTCAGCGTTTCTATATTTTTCTGCGTTGCAGGATGTTTGAGCATGTCTAAATCCATAGCAGGAGCAAACATTACCGGACAGCGGGCTGATAGATAAACGGCCAGTAATAGATTATCACACATTCCGTTTGCCATTTTTGCAATGGTATTGGCTGTAGCAGGTGCAATAAGTATTAAATCTGAATTGAACCCAAGCTCAACATGGTTGTTCCACTCACCATTGGAGCCCGATGTAAATTCACTGTAAACAGGTTTTTTAGAAAGTGTTGAAAGAGTTAATGGAGTGATGAATTCTTTTGCTCCGGGTGTTATTACCACCTGCACTTCAGCCCCTGCTTTTACAAGCAAACGCGTGAGGAATGCAGCCTTGTAAGCAGCAATTCCAGAGCAGACACCGAGTAAGATTTTTTTTCCTTTTAACA
>SXHM01000018.1 GCA_005773695.1 Bacteroidota bacterium | reverse complement strand
TATTCTTCTGGTTTATATTGCTTTCCGCGCTCAACAAATGTATTGATATAACCTTCATTATCGAAAAACTGACTTACAATTTTTAATTCTGGAATTACATACCATTTTGAAATCTCCTTCAAAACCAACTCCAGGGTTGATCCTGTACTTGAGGATGCATATTGGGGATAAAGAGGAACAATAACAATCTTCTTGTAATTCTCTTTCCGCATTTTATCTAACACACTTTCTAATGATGGTTTTTGATATCGCATGGCTAACTCAACCATATATTCATCTCCAAGTTCTAACTGAACTTTTTCCTTTAGTTCGTTACCATAAATCAAAAGAGGAGAGCCTTTTTCTGTCCATAACTCTTTATAGATTTTAGCTGATTTAGGGGCGCGAAACGGAACAATAATCAGGTTTACAAGCAAAGTTCGAGCAAGCCATGGAATATCTATTACGCGTGGGTCGTTAAGAAATTGGAATAAATATTTCCTGACATCTGAAACAGAAGGGCTATCTGGAGTGCCGAGATTAATAAGCAAAACGCCTGTCTTCATAAGTTATATCTGTAAAGCACGTTTTGCACTTGCATCTAAACAAGCATCTTTCAGAGCCTCGGAAAAAGTAGGGTGTGGGTGACACATTCTTCCAATATCTTCGGCAGAGGCACGGAATTCCATTGCTACCATTGCCTCGGCAATCATATCGGCTGTGCGAGGACCTATCATGTGAACACCCAGAATCTCATCTGTAGTTTCATCAGCCAGTACTTTTACTAGACCATCAATATCCATGCTGGCACGTGCCCTGCCGCTTGCACGAAAAGGAAATGAACCAACTTTGTATTTTGCTCCCTTGTCTTTTAATTGTTCTTCTGTATAACCTACCGAAGCAACTTCTGGCCAGGTATAAACCACTCCGGGAATTGTCAGGTAATTAATATGAGGCTTTTGTCCTGCAATTACTTCGGCTACAAAAACACCTTCGTCTTCAGCTTTATGAGCCAACATGGGACCTTTTATAACATCGCCAATAGCGTAAATTCCTTTTACGTTGGTTTCAAGATGTTCATCTACATCTACTCTTCCTCGCTCATCTAATTTAACTCCTGCTTTTTCAAGTCCCAGGTTTTCGGTGTAGGGTTTTCTGCCAACAGCAACTAAGCAATAGTCTCCTTTGAGTTCAATCTTTTCAGTTTTTTTGTTTACAGCTGAAAGGGTTACTTCTTTTCCTTTTGCATTAACTTCAGTTACTTTATGATTCAAGTAAAACTCAAAGCCTAACTTTTTGAGGCTTCGTTGCAATTCTTTTCCTAAGGTTTTATCCATTGTAGGAATAATACTGTCCATAAATTCAACGACAGAAACTTTGGATCCCAAACGCGCATAAACTGATCCTAATTCCAGACCTATTACACCACCTCCAATTACAATAAGGTGCTTTGGAATTTCTTCGAGTTTTAATGCTTCAGTAGAGGTAATAATTCGTTTCTTATCAATAGTAATTCCTTGTAAAGAAGAAGGTTTAGAACCGGTGGCAATAATTGCTTTTGAAGTTAAAATTTTTTCGACCGTTCCATCGTCCATTTTAATTTCAATCGTTTTTGGGTCAATGAAAGAACCATGACCTGTAAATACATCTACTTTATTTTTCTTCATCAGATAAGAAACACCATCGCATGTGATTTTTACCACATCATCTTTGCGTTTTATCATTTGTTGAAGATTTACTTTCAGATTTTTCAATTCAATTCCATGTTCAGCAAAATTGGTTGAGGCATTATGGTAATGTTCAGAAGAATCAAGTAATGCTTTGGAAGGAATGCATCCAACATTAAGGCATGTTCCTCCAAGGGTGTTGTATCGCTCAATGATTGCGGTTTTCATTCCAAGCTGGGCACAACGAATGGCTGCAACATATCCACCGGGACCACTACCTATTATTGCTACATCGTAATTCATGAAAGTTATAAAAAATGAGAGGACGAAGTTATGTTTTTTGGCTATAGGAAAATAAGGATTAAGGTATAGGGCTATATGTGTTACTTTTGCGGGAATGAAAAATAAAACGGTTGTTATTACAGGAGCAAGTTCGGGAATAGGAAAAGCCTGTGCACTTGCATTTTCCAAACGCGGGGCGAAGATTGTTATTTCGGGACGTAACAAAAAAAACTTAGAGCAGACTGCTGAGGAACTGAGAAAAACAGGTGCTCAGATTTTAACTGTTGCAGGTGATGTAAGCATAGAAAATGATTGCAAATTTTTGATTGAAAAAACGATTGAAACCTATGGAGAAATTGATATTCTGATTAACAATGCAGGAATTTCCATGCGTGCGCTTTTTAAAGATTTACAGCTTGATGTTATTAGAAAAGTAATGGACATCAATTTTTGGGGAACGATTTACTGCACAAAATACGCTCTACCTCATTTGCTTAAAAACAAAGGTTCGGTTGTGGGTATTTCGTCTATTGCAGGATATAATGGTTTGCCTGGGAGAACAGGTTATTCTGCTTCAAAGTTTGCAATGCAGGGTTTTTTAGATGCATTACGGATTGAGAATTTAAAAACAGGCTTGCATGTATTGGTAGCTTGTCCGGGCTACACAGCTTCTAATGTGCGCAATGCTGCGCTTGTGGCTGACGGCAGTTCGCAAGGAGAAAGTCCACGTGATGAAGAAAAGATGATGTCTGCTGAAGAAGTAGCTGAAGAAATTGTAAAAGCAGTTGAAAAACGCAAACGAACTATTGTGCTCACCAGGCAAGGGAAATTGGCGGTGTGGATGAATAAAATATTTCCTGCGCTTACTGATAAATTGGTTTTTAATGCGGTAGCAAAAGAAGGAGAAATTCCTTTAAAATAAACTCACCCTTCCCTCTCCTAAAAGGAGGGTGATAGCAAAATAATTATGTTAATTTTCTTAATCGGATATATGGGCAGCGGGAAAAGCACTGCCGGAAAAAAACTTGCAAAGTTGCTGGGATATGGATTTGCAGATTTAGATAACCACATTGAAAAGCGCAGCGGCAGACGTATTGCCGATATTTTTGCTATTGAAGGTGAAGAGGAGTTTCGCAGATTAGAAAGAATTTACCTTGAGAAATTATCCAAGTTAGAAGACCATATTATTGCCACCGGAGGTGGCACTCCATGTTTCGGAAAAAACATTGAATTGATGAAACACTGTGGTAAGGTTGTGTATATTAAACTATCTGCGGCTGCACTTGCTAAAAGGCTTTCACAAAAGGATAACACCCGCCCGCTTTTAAAAAATACTGGCAATAAAAGTCTGGAGAATTTTATTGAAGAACATCTGGCACAACGTGAGCGATTTTACGGGCAGGCTGATGTTATAGTAAATGGTATAAATCTAGATGTGAAAGAGATAGAGAAGCAAATTACTTCTACTCAATAAACACTCCTTCATTTTTACCGCCAAAAACAACACTTACATGCTCCTGCAGGGTTGTTGAAAGCTCCATACCAACATAATCAACCTTAACCGGAAAACGTTTGTGGTCGCGATCAACCAACACTGCAATGCGTAGGGCTTTAAGATTAACCTGCAAAATATGGCGGATAGAATACATCAGGGTTTTTCCTGAATTTAATACATCGTCAACCACCACTACCACTTTATTTTCAGTTTCCTTTTCTGAAATAGAAATTTCAATTTTATTTTCTGCCGGTTTTTCTTTATTGATTATCACTGTCACCAGTTTTACTTTCAAAGGTGATATTTTCTCAATTGCTTTAGCTAAACGCTCAGCCATTTTTTGTCCGTTGCCAGAAATTCCTGCAATAATTATTTCTTTTTCGCTGTGGTTATTTTCATAAACCTGATACGCGATACGGTCAATTTTCTGCGCAACCTGAAGTTTGGTTAACACTTGTGTTGTTGTTGATGTCATGATCTTATGTTAGAAAGTGTAAATGTTTTAATAATCATCTTTAAATAGATAATTATTTCTTTTTCTGTTTCCTCCTGAATAGTTTTTCGAAAAAATTATCAGGCCTTTTATCGTTATATTTTTTTGCTTTCTTGGCTGTTTGCTTCATTCGCTTCCGCGTTTCCTTGGTCTGAATTTTTTTTTGACGTTTTACCGCTTTTTCATATTCTTTCATACCCGTTTCCTTGCGCTCTTCGGTTCTTTTCTTGGTTGCCTTTGCAGACTTGCTTCCTTTGGGAACTTCCATTTCTTTCTGCTCCTGAGCATAAGCTGCAAGTGAAAAGATGATTAGCAAAAATGTTAATAGTTTATTCAGCATTATTTGCGGATAATTTTTGCTTTCGCCTCTAAAATAAGTTGTGCACCCTCTTGTGTTACCAATTCGCTTCCGGGCTTGATTATTATTTTTGATTTTGCTCCTGCCACTAATTTAGAACCTGCCTGCAAAACTAATCTACTCTTGTTATCCAATACCAATTGCGATTTTGGTTCGAGGTAAAAATACGAATCTTTCATGCAGGTGAAAACAGTAGGGTCGGTGAAGAGCCACTCTCCGTTTTTATCTTTTTCGGTTGATTTATTAAACTGTGGGCTTTGTCCCCTGTCGATAAGCAATTTTTTTCCTGATTGTAAAACCAATGAAGGCTTTGAAACATCAAAATCATTCGGACTTAACATCATGTTTCCACACCAACGCACATCATTATTTACTTCATAATTATCCCACCGAACCTGAATAGTTATAGTTCCCTTTTCTTTATTCTCATCAACGATTTCAACCGACAAACCATTGAGCCAGATGGTTCGGTTTTCATAATCAGCCGGCTTGCCGTCTATAAGATTAAAGTTGCTGAATTCCTGATTAGTGGTATATGTATAAACAGGAACAGTTGAAGGATTTGTACTGATAGATATTTTTCTATTTCCTGTTTCGGACGAAAAAGCATCCAGCCAGTCACCGCTTGTGTTGTAGTTATGAATTACGGTATCGCCCTGAACCTCACTCAAACCCGCCTGAAGTTTATCACCTGAATAAAGAACACCATCATGATTCGAATCGATATAGCGGTATAAATCCGAAAAACCGGTGAACGGATTTGGAAGACTTCTCTTCTTGTTTACCGGAAGGTTTGAGTTGTTCCAGTTGCAGTCAATCCATTGCGCCTGTTGAATTCTGTCCCAGTCGTAGTAAAAATCAAAATTACCTTCAGCACTCAAGGGAAAGAAAGGACTTGCCAATCCGTTGGGATGCTCGTAAGCACCTGAATAAATATCTTTTCCTCCTTCACGAATATCTTTCCCAACCTGAATGTAAGCATACATTCCCGGAGTTCCGCGGGGAAAATTTCCTTCATCGGTATTTACACACGAACCGCTGAGATATTCATCAAAACGGGTTTTCATCTGCCGGTTTTCAATCCACAAATATTGATTTTTAACATCACCTTTCTGCTGCCAGTTAATATGAGGAAGTTTTATACGCAGTGCATCACCCGTTTCAACAAAATCACGCAAAACAAAATTTCCGCCTTGCGGAAATGTTTCAATAGAAATATTGTCTGTTTCCATTTCATTTCCATTTAAATCATAAGCAGAAGTAACATGTTTTTTATCTGCTCTTTTCCAGTGCATCATCCAGCGGTCCCAACCACTTACAGCTTGCATGGTTGCCGGATGTTGGCCTGTAAGCCCATATGAATTTGCTGTAGCAAGAAATGTATGTGCTCCTCTTCCACCTGCAGAATGCCAGTGATTACCTCCAAAAATTCCGTGAAGATGTTCGGCAATGGTTATTGTGTAGGCACCTGATCCGGTATTATTACAATTAAAGGATGCCATATTATTTATGCCTTGCATATTTTTAAAAGCAACGCCTTTAGATGCATTTACTCCATAACCAGAATTGCCGCCAGTATTTGCTGTGGTGAGAAAACGATTATTTTTCCAAATGATATAGAGTAAATCAATTCTGTCGTCAGGTGACTTAATTTTGGGCAACCCGTTTTCAGTTGGTGTCCATAAATCAAAATCTTTAAGCGAATAACCATTTTGTGTGTGCAATGAACCATCAGTTGATTTTAGTGTATCTAACATTTTCAAAACGGTGT
>SXHM01000200.1 GCA_005773695.1 Bacteroidota bacterium | reverse complement strand
TCTTTAGGGTCAACCGAAGAATTTCTTTTCAATAATTCTTTCAAAACAACTGCCGCTAAATCATCAGGACGAACAGTTGCGAGGCTACCTCCGAAATTTCCGATGGGTGTTCTTATTCCGTCAATTATATATGCTTGTTTCATATTTTAAAATATGCTTCTTTTTCGTGTAGAAGGTTTACCAATCAAAACTCCAAGCAATCCTCGGGTAACTTCACGAAAAAGAGTTTTCGCTAAAGGATTGGATGAAATCTGTTCTATGACTGATTTTTCTTGCTTTGCAGAAGTCCGCTGAACAGGTTGTTGAACTTGCTTTGGTTGCTCGATAATTTCAGGTTCGGGCTGCTGCTGAATTTTATTACTAAGCATTTCATAAGCACTCACTCTGTCAACTGTCTGATTATATCTTCCTGCAATCTGTGAGCCCTGAATTACTTCATCTTGTTCAGTAGCAGAAAGCACATCCATACGCGAAGATGGTGCGCACATCAACGTATGTGCAAGCGGAGTAGGTGCACCATTTTCGCCCAACACAGTTACTAATGCTTCGCCAATTCCAAGCTCGGTCAGCAATCTTTCAACTTTATAAAATTCTGTGAGCGGATAATTTTGTGCAACAAGATTAATTGCCTTTCTGTCCTTAGCTGTAAACGCACGCAATGCATGCTGTATCTTCAATCCAAGCTGACCGAGAATTTCTTCAGGAATATCATCAGGTGATTGTGTGCAGAAATAAATTCCAACTCCTTTTGAGCGAATTAACTTGATAATTGTTTCTATCTGCTCGAGCAAAGCCTTTGATGCTTCGCGGAAAATCAGATGCGCTTCGTCAATAAATATCACGAGTTTCGGTAATCCTTTATCACCACTTTCCGGAAATTTTTCATAAACCTCAGCAAGCAGACACAACATAAATGTTGAAAATAACTTAGGCTTGCTTTGTATATCACACAAACGCATGATGTTGATGTATCCCTTTCCATCAGCGGTTTTGCGAATTAAGTCTTCCACTTCAAAAGAAACCTCACCGAAAATATTTTCTGCTCCCTGTTCTTCCAACTCCACTAATTTTCGCATGATGACTCCTGCCGAAGAAGTAGAAATTAATCCGTAATCTTTTATTTCATCTTTGCCTTCAGTAGTCAAGTGCTGCAGCACTTTCCTGAAATCTTTGATATCCAGCAAAGGAAGATTTTTGTCATCAGAATATTTAAAAATCAGAGAAACAACTCCGGCCTGATTGTCATTTAACTCCAACATTTTTGAAAATAACACAGGTCCAAATTCCGAAACAGTTGCGCGCATCCTCGCGCCTTTCTCATTAGAAATTGTCAGCAACTCAACAGGAAAATTTTGTGGTCTCCATTCTTTGCCAATCACACGATGACGCTCTGTTAATTTCGGATTATCAGAACCTGCTTTTGCAATTCCGCTTACATCACCTTTGATGTCCATCATCAACACACCAACACCATTTTCGGATAAACTTTCTGCAAAATATTGAAGCGTTTTTGTTTTACCTGTTCCTGTTGCTCCTGCTATCAAACCGTGCCTGTTTATAGTAGAGAGCGGAAGTTTTACTTGTGTATTCTCAAGTGGCTTTTTATCTAATACAGCAGCACCTAACACGATGCTTGCATTAGAAAAGTTGTAACCGGCTGAAATACTATTTTTGAAATTCTCCTCTTTACTCATAATTTATTTTTCGTTTGGAAACCACTCTTTTGAAGTGCGATAAACCGTTCCTTTAAAGAATGCAACATTTTCGTTTTTCTGATTTTTAACTTCAATCAGGTATGTTCCTGTTTTGTTAGTCAGCGACAGTTCTTTCGCTTCGCAGGTGAGCACATCCCCTTCCTTTACTGCAACAGGAAATGAAATAGAGCAGTCCAATGCAACACTCAACCTGCCATAAGAATTGGAAGCAAAAGCAAGTGCGCTATCTGCAAATGAAAATGCAATTCCACCGTGTGCAATTCCAAAACCGTTCAGCATTTCATTACGGATTTTCATGCGCAGAATGCAATGCCCCTGCTTAATCAGAACGCGCTCAATACCCAGCCAGTTGCTGAACTTGTCCTCATCAAACATTTTATTTACTACGCTTTCTGCGAGGCTTTTTTGTATCATCTTTAAAACTAAATAATTTTGGTTCTACCGTTTCATTTTCAAATTCAAGCAACCACTTTTTCTTTTCAATCCCTCCTGAATAGCCGGTTAAATCACCATTACTGCCAACCAGACGATGACAAGGAACAATGATAGCAATGTTGTTTTGCCCCGAAGCATTTCCCACCGGACGCGATAATGTTCTGTTCTTAATTTTCTTTGCCATGTTCAGATACGACATAGTCATTCCATAAGGGATTTTCTGAAGTTCGCCCCACACTCGTTGCTGCAACTCTGTTCCTTCCTGCTCCAACACAAGGCTGAAATCATAACGCTCACGCTTGAAATATTCCGTCAACTGTTTGAGACAATCTTTAATTACTTCGTTCTTTTTCTCTTTTGCTTTTTTACTTTTCACAAAAGAAAGTCCAGTAATTGCAGTCTCATTTGCTGTAATGGAAAGCAACCCCAGTGGCGATTTAAAATAAGCCCTGTAAATAATTTTCTTTGCCATTATGAATAAAATTTCTTGTTTTCTTTCACCATTTTTTTCAACAAAACAGATGGTCGATAGCGATCTTCGCCATATTCTTCCTGTAGCTCTGTTAAGGTTTTCAGGATATTCTGCAAACCGATTTCATTTCCCCATTTCAATAAACCTTTCGGATAGTTCACTCCTTTAGTCATTGCCAAATCCAAATCTTCTTTTGTGGCAACATTCAAATATAGCGCATCCACTGCTTCGTTAACCAGCATTGCAATCACACGATTGAAAATCTGTTTTCCTAATTCTTCGTTTTTCTGAGGCTCAGGTTTTATTGCTCCTTCAGAATAATCATAATAACCTTTGCCTGATTTTCTACCAAAATATTTTGCTTCAAATAATCTTTTCTGTGTGAAAGAAGGTTTAAATCTCGGCTCATAAAAAAACTGTTCCCAAACGGTTTCGGTTACTTTGTAATTGATGTCGTTACCAATAAAATCCATCAGTTCAAACGGACCCATTTTAAAACCACCAAACTCACGTAAAGCCCAATCAATAGTTGCAAAATCAGCAATGCCTTCTTCATAGATACGAATGGATTCGCCATAATAAGAACGTGCTACACGGTTTACGATAAAG